>JANONS010000392.1:0-2725 GCA_031420915.1 Armatimonadota bacterium | reverse complement strand
CAGTTGCATTTGCTGCGGCTTGCCACTCTTTGCGTCGGACGCCAAGTTCAACTCAGGTACGGGATGGCCCAGCTTCTTCATGCCAGTCGCCGCCGAGAATGTGATTACACACGATGATCTCAGCTTCGGCATGGTGCGCACAGAGATTCTCTGCGCCCGCTGCGATGCGCATCTGGGGCACGTCTTCGATGATGGTCCTCCTCCTAGCGGCTTGCGGTACTGTGTTAACTCCGAGTCGCTGACCTTCACCGACCAGAGCGAGTTGGCCAAACTCACCGATCCTGCAGTTGACGCGAGTAATCCCTCGGAACGGAGGGCTTGACGGGTTAGGGCTCAAATCGATTTCTACGACGCGCCGCCTAACAACTCGCAGGAGCCGACCCGGACCGCGGCCGAAAATGGGTAATAGGCCTGCCTGGCGAGTTGTCGGAGAGTGGAGAGCTGGACAGGCTAGTCGGTATGACGTATTGTCATACCGGAGGTGCGTCATGGCTCGGTCCAAAGTTGCCATCTCGCTTGATTCCGATACCCTCGGGCGGTTGGACCGCCTGGTCCGGCGAAAGGTTTTCCCCAACCGAAGCCAGGCAATCGAGGAGGCGGTGAACGAGAAGCTCGGACGTCTCGATCGCGTCCGTTTGGCGCGTGAATGCGCGAAGCTCGACCCCCACTTCGAGAAGACTTTGGCTGAAGAGGGAATGGCCGAGGAGTTGGCCTCTTGGCCCGAATACTGAGAGGCGAGATCCGGTGGGCGGACCTCAGCCCGACCAGGGGGCGGGAGCAGGCAGGCCAGCGACCGGTCCTTGTCCTCAGCCAGGACGTTTTCAACGAACGGTCGGGTACCGTCATCGCGGTCGCCCTCACCAGCCAGCCTCCGCGCGCGGGTTTCCCGCTTACCCTTGAGGTGCACTCCAAGCGACTGCCAAAGCGTTCGTGGGTGAAGATCAGCCAGATCCGCACTCTCGCCGTGGACCGGATCGGCAAGCGATTGGGAGACGGGACGCCCGAGGAATTGGTGCAGGTCCTAGAAGGCTTGAATGAGATTCTCGGAGCCTAACGACGGGCTGCAGGCGCCGGCAGGCCGTCGTTAGGCAGCGCTGCGATACGCGCGGAGGCGAATAGCTACTCATGAACATCGTGTTGTGGGTATTGCAGGTGCTCCTGGCGTTGAACTTTCTGATCACCGGCGTTAGCCACTTCATTGTGCCCCCTGGACTGCCGGCACCTATGAGGTGGATGTATGATCTCCCGCGAGGTCTTCACTACTTCAGCGGGACTGCCGAGATCCTGGCAGCTTTGGGGTTGATCCTCCCCGGCATCACCAAGATCCAGACGCGCCTCACTCCTTTGGCCGCCGGTGGACTGGTTCTGATCATGGCAGGCGCAGCCCTGTGGCATCTTCAGCGAGGCGAGATTGCCAACATCTTCATGAACGCCCTCCTCGCCCTCCTCGCTGGACTGGTCGCCTATGGCCGCTTCCGCCTCAGCCCCCTCTCCACGGCACCGGCATCCAAGTAGTCAAGCCTTTCAGTGCATTCCTGCAGGGAATTTGCCCGCTGCCGCGGAAACCGCACACCTGAAGATCACACTAGCGGGAGGGGTGCATAGATGGCGAAGGTCATGACGAAAGCCAAGACCGTGGACTACCTGGCAGGCAAGCTCGACGTGTCCAAGAAGACGGCCAATCAATTCCTCGAGGAGATGGCCCGTCTGGCGTATCGGGAGGCGAAGAACACCTTCACCATCCCCGGGGTCGGTAAGCTGGTCCTCGTCAACCGCAAGGCGCGGATGGGGCGCAACCCTCAGACCGGCCAGCCGATTCACATCCCGGCCAGGCGCGTTGTGCGATTCCGCGTTGCCAAGGCGGCCAAGGACGCCATCCTCGGCAGGCGGTAACCCGAGCCGGGCGGCATCAGGTGCCAAGCGGGACGCGGCGGTCGCGTCCCGCTTGAGTTTTCCGCACGATTCCTTTCAGGCGGTGGAGGCACAATGATGGCGTGGATCGTCGATCCCCAGATCTGGATTGCCCTCGTGACCCTCACGGCGCTGGAGATCGTCCTGGGCGTCGACAACATCGTCTTTATCTCGATTCTGGCCGGGAAACTACCCGGCCCGCAGCAGGCTCGCGCGCGGCGCGTGGGTCTGTGGTTGGCCATGCTCATGCGGATCGCCTTGCTCCTGTCCCTGGCGTGGGTCATCCGGTTGACCGCGCCGCTCTTTGTCGTCCTGGGCCAGGAGATTTCCGGACGGGATCTGCTGTTGATTCTCGGCGGGCTGTTTCTGTTGGCCAAGAGCACGTATGAAATTCACGAGAAGCTCGAGGGCGAAGCGGGCGGAGCCTCGGCCAGGGTGGTTCCGTCGTTTGCCGGGGTGATCGTGCAAATCCTGCTGCTGGACATCGTCTTCTCCCTGGATTCGGTGATCACCGCTGTGGGCATGGCCAACCAGGTGGGGGTCATGATCGCGGCGGTGGTGATCGCGGTGGGAGTGATGATGGTGTCAGCGGACCCGATCAGCCATTTCGTCAACCGCCGTCCCACGGTGAAGATGCTGGCGCTGAGTTTTCTCCTCCTGATCGGGCTCTCGCTGCTGGCGGAGGGCTTTGGTCAGCACATTTCAAAGGGCTACATCTACTTCGCGATGGGGTTCTCGGTCTTCGTAGAGATGCTGAATTTGCGGATCCGCGGCCGCCACGCCCCGGTCGCACTCCGTCAGCCGTACATCGAGC
>JANONS010000391.1:0-1661 GCA_031420915.1 Armatimonadota bacterium | reverse complement strand
GCTCAACGAGGCTCGCCATCCTACTGCGCCGTGATCACGAGCGGCGTGCGGCAGACCGGCCGTCCGGCGGCGTCCTTCGGCGTGATCGTCACGGTGCGGGCGCTGCTGCTGACTTCGACCAGCGCGTAGGTGAACCGGTCGAGGACCGCGCACGACATGCCCAGTCCCTGCGGCAGCGGGGTGAGCGCAAACGCCGTGAACGCCGGCGGCGCGAGCGGTCCGAGGACCTCCTCGATCTCTAGGCCGAAGGGCGTCGTCGCGATCGGGCCGGCGACGACCTCCTTCATCCCGGTCGTCTCGAAGGGCGGGGTGAACGTGGAGAGGCGGACGTCGTTGATGAGCACGGCGTGGGTGTCCGAGCTGAACCAGACGACATTCTTGATATTGGACGCGCGGATGAAGCCCAGGATCTCGGCGCGTTCGGCGGGGTACCCTTCCCACCGATCGTACGGCAGGCCGAAGAACTCCTGCACCGGCACCTGGCTGACGATGAACTTCCAGGTGGCGTCACTGCGCGCCAGCCCTTCCTTCAACCAGGACTTCTGGGCGGTTCCCAACAGGGTGCGGTTGGGATTCCCGAGCGCCTGCAGGCAGTCCGCGGGGACCGGCAGGGCCAGCTGCCGGATCACGGGGGCGAAGGCCGCACGCAACGGCTGCGGGAGGGTCGGGGCGATGTCGGGCGTCCGGCTGCCCGGAGGATTCATGCAGGCGGGGGTTTTTGAGGCCTGCCGGCTGCGGTAGGAGCGCAGGTCGAGAACGAACACCTCGACCTCCTTGCCCCGCCGGAAGGACCGGTACAGCCGGCCCTCCGCCTGTTCGGTGATGGGCCAGGCCTCGACAAACGCCTGATGCCCGGCGGCGAACCGGGCCGGATCGACTGTCTCACGATCGTAGTCGTTCTGCACCTCATGGTCGTCCCAGATGACCATGACCGAGGTCGCCCGGAGGAGCCGCTGCACCGCGGGGATGGACCGGGTCTCCAGGTGCTTCGCCCGATACTCTGCGAGGGTCCGCGCAGGACGGTTCGCGAGCCGTGAGTCGGCGTAGATCGTGTCGCCGATGACGATGAAGACATCCGGCCGTTCCGCGGCGACGGTGTCGAGGAGGGCGAACGAGTGCGCCGGCGCTCCGTCGATATGCGTCCCGTCCGCGTCACCCGAGAAGGCCAGCCGGACGTCCTCGCGGGCCTCCGCTGGAGGCGCGGTCAGGAACGTGCCGATCTCCGAGTAGACCACACCTCCCACGAGGAACCGGTAGGTGTACCGTGTGGCCGGCATCAGCCCGGTGGCGACGAACTTGACCATCCCCCCGCGCTCGGCGGAGGGCGTCGTTGTCGCGCTGTAGGCCAGGATCTCGAATCTGCGGTCCGGCGAGACTTCGACCGTGACTTCAAGCGGGGGCTCGCGACGGGTCCACAGCACCGCCGTCGTCGCCGTGACATCCCCCACGGCGAACCCGTGTGGAAACAGGAAGTCCACCTGAGAGAAGGCTGGAGAGGCGACGACGGCGAGGAGGACCGCCGTCAGGCCGATGAGGACGCGCCGCACCTCGCAGGCCTTCGCTTCGCCCGCGCAATATCCTGTAGAGGCGTTTCAGACTGCGCTCGCGCTCCGGCGGGCGAGCCAGCGGATGAGGGCCCAGCCGGCTATGGCGAGGAGCGC
>JANONS010000390.1:0-1805 GCA_031420915.1 Armatimonadota bacterium | reverse complement strand
CGAGAAAGAGAGCGGTCAGTTTACTGAGGATGGCCATCGCGGTAACCGCGCCGGTTGCGACCCACCACCACCCACCTCCCTGCAGGGCCCGCCACCCCGTCCAGAGGCCGAGCGCCCAGAAGAACATCAGCGGGATGTCGGGGAAGGCGAAGGCGCTCCCCAGCGCCACCGCTGGGAGTCCCATGATCAGGATGGCCGCGCGCAGTCCGGTGGCGTGGTTGAAGAGACTCCGGGCCGCGATATAGAGGAGCGGAGGAGTGGCGGAGGCGAGCAGCAGTGTCACCCCGCGGATGGCCAGCGGGCTGTCGCCGAAGGCCCGCGTCGCGAGGGCGATGAGAGCGGCGATCATCGGCGGGTGTTCCGGATAGCCCCACGCCAGGTGCAGCGACCAGAGCCAGTAGTAGGCCTCGTCGTCCGCCAGCGGGAGGCTGGCGGCGAGGGCGATCCGCAGGAGGGCACTGGCCGCGACCGCAGCGGCGAGCAGCCTCATCTTCTCTCCGCAAGCGCCTGCGCCCGTGTGAAGATCGCGTCGAGCATCGCCTGAGTGAGCCGTCCCGTCTGAGTGTTCTGGCGGCTGGGATGGTAGGTGTCGAGGAGCACGAGACCCCGCCGGCCCCAGACCAGGTGCGCTTCGGCGCCGTGTGCGAACCGCGGCGCGGGACGCGGAATCGTCACCCCAACCTCCCGCGCCGCCCGGAGGAACGCATCGTGCGCCAGGTGACCCAGCGCCACGACCACCCGGACCCGGGTGAGCAGCCGCAGTTCCCGTTCGAGGTAGGAGCGGCAGTTGGCCACCTCGCGAGGCGCCGGCGCGTTGTCAGGCGGGGCGCAGCGGACCGCCGC
The DNA here is from genome assembly GCA_031420915.1 of Armatimonadota bacterium. Lineage (GTDB taxonomy): Bacteria > Sysuimicrobiota > Sysuimicrobiia > Sysuimicrobiales > Humicultoraceae > JANONS01. The sequence goes on along the minus strand of JANONS010000390.1, from coordinate 962 downwards.
CGTGAGGTAGAGGCCGGTCAGGATCAGGCCATCGTCGCGGGACGTGGAGTGAGGCTGGGAGGCGAAGCCGGCGCGGAAGAGGGAGGCGATCAGCGTCGTCCCAGAGCCGTCGCCCGTGAACATCCGGCCGGTGCGGTTGGAGCCGTGGGCGCCGGGAGCCAGACCGACCACCAGCACGCGTGATGCGGGATCGCCGAAGCCCGGCACGGGACGTCCCCAGTAGGTCCAGTCCTGGTAGGCGCGGCGCTTGAGGCGGGCGACGGTCCGGCAGTGCGCGATCAAGCGGGGGCAGCGCCGGCACGCCACGACGGCGGCGTCGAGGTCGCGGAAGGCCTTTCTTGACGCCCTTCTTTTGACCACCCTATAATCGCCTCACAGCACGGGCGGTTAGCTCATTGGGAGAGCGCATGCTTCACACGCATGAGGTCGCAGGTTCGAAACCTGCACCGCCCACCATCCCCCACAGGTCATAGAGCTTCGCTTTGGGGAGCGCCGGGGGAATTTCCTCCTGCTGGCCGGTACGCGTGGACGGACGCTGAGGACGCAGGACGCGGCGAATCAGGCTCGCTCGAATTCCTCGATGAGCTCTTCAAACATCTTCTGCGTCTGCTCGGAGACCTCTTCGGCCATCTCCGCGTAGACGTGGTGCTCCATCGTTTTCGTCTGGATGTTGTCGAGCATGTTGGCCTCGATCTCCTTGAGGAAGGCGACCACATCGTCCCGGGAGAAATCTCCGAATTTGCCACCTTTCACCCGCCGGACGAACTCGTCGAGGCCTTGCAGTTCTACCAGGCAGAGCTGCTCATAGATTTCCCACAGCCGTTCGTTCATGCTGTCCTCCCATGCCACGCATGATGGATTGTGTGGCTCGGGGTCGCGCACCTGCTCATCAGTGTCGGCATCTTCGCGCACCTTGCCGAGATTCCTCTTCGTGCTAGAATCTGCGTGTGCGGGGACGTCGT
>JANONS010000389.1:0-8227 GCA_031420915.1 Armatimonadota bacterium | reverse complement strand
GGTTGCACATCCTGGTGAACAACGCCGGTGTCGTGCGTGATACGCTGATTCTGCGAATGAAGGATGACGATTGGGATCAGGTCCTTGCCACCAACCTGACCGCGGCGTTCCGGTGCATCCGCGCCGCTCTGCGGCCGATGGTCCGCCAGCGGGCGGGCCGGATCATCAACGTGGCCTCCATCGCCGGCCAGATCGGCAACGTCGGGCAGGCCAACTATGTCGCGGCCAAAGCGGGTCTGATCGGGTTGACGAAGGCGACCGCCCGCGAGGTGGCCTCGCGCGGCATCACCGTGAACGCGGTCGCCCCGGGACTGATCGACGTGGGGATGACTGCGCACTTCTCGCCGGAGCAGATCGGACGCATCCGGGAGGAGATACCCATGGGACGGCTGGGCACCGCGGAGGAGGTGGCCCACGCGGTGGTCTTCCTGGCGTCCGATGACGCAGCATACGTCACCGGGCACGTGCTGAATGTCGACGGAGGCCTGGTGATGCGCTAGGGCCTATCGGAGGCGCATGATCGCCATCGGCGATCATGGACTGAGCGGGATGAGGAGGGGGGAAACAGGTATGGCAACGGTATTCGACCGCGTGAAGGGCATCGTGGTAGAGCAGCTGGGGGTGGATGAGGCGCAGGTCACTCCGGAGGCGTCCTTCGTGGAGGATCTGGGCGCCGATTCCCTGGACGTCGTGGAACTGGTCATGGCGCTGGAAGAGGAGTTCGAACTCGAGATCCCCGACGAGGACGCGGAGAAGATCATGAAGGTCTCCGAGGCCGTCAAGTACATCGAGCAGCACGCCGCCGGGGCGAGCGGGTAGGCCCGAGGGGCCAGCAGATGGAGTGACGCATGCACAGACGAGTGGTGGTCACCGGGCTCGGCGTCGTCAGCCCGGTGGGCATCGGGGTCGACACGTTTTGGAACAGCCTGATGGAGGGACGCTCCGGGGTGGGGAGGATCACCACCTTCGACCCGTCCGCGCTGGACACGCAGATTGCGGCGGAGGTCCCCGACTTTGATCCCACCGACTTCATGGACCGCAAGGAGGCCCGCCGCAACGACCGGTTCGTGCAGTTCGGCTACGCCGCGTCGCGGCTGGCCCTCGACGACGCACAGCTGGCGATCACCCCCCAGAACGCCACACGGGTCGGCGTGCTGATCGGCTCAGGGATCGGCGGGGCCGTCACGTGGGAGCAGCAGTACACGATCCTGCAGACACGAGGCCCCAGCCGGGTGAGTCCGTTCTTCATCCCGATGATCATCCTCAACATGGCCTCGGGGGTCACCTCGATCTTGACGGGCGCCAAGGGGCCCAACACGTGCGTGTCGACTGCTTGTGCGACCGGCGGGAACGCGATCGGCGACGCGATGCGGCTCATCCAGCGCGGCGACGCGGACGCGATGATCGCCGGCGGCGCTGAGGCGGCGATCACCCCCCTCAGCGTGGCCGGGTTCTGCGCGATGAAGGCGATGTCCACGCGGAACGCTGACCCGCAGCGGGCGGCCCGGCCCTTCGACGCCACCCGGGATGGCTTTGTGATGGGTGAGGGGGCCGGCGTGGTGATTCTGGAGGCGCTGGAGGTGGCGGAGCGGCGCGGCGCGCGCATCTACGCCGAACTGGTGGGCTACGGGATGAGCGCCGACGCTTTCCACATCACGCAGCCGGACCCCGAGGCGGACGGGGCGTCGCGGAGCATGCGGAACGCCCTGCACGACGCGCAGATGGAGCCTGAAGCGATCGACTACATCAACGCCCACGGGACCAGCACCCCGTACAACGATCGGACGGAAACGATCGCGATCAAGCAGGTGTTCGGAGCGCACGCCCACCGGGTACCCATCAGCTCGACCAAGTCGATGATGGGGCACCTGCTCGGCGCGGCCGGCGGGGTGGAGTTCATCGCCTGCGTGCTGGCGATCGACCGGGGCGTAATCCCACCGACGATCAATTACGAACACCCCGATCCCGAGTGCGACCTCGACTACGTCCCCAACACCCCCCGCGAGGCGCGGATCACCACGGCGATGTCCAATGCCTTCGGGTTCGGCGGGCACAACGCCATCCTGATCGCCACACGGATGACGTAGCGCGGATGGGTCGTCGGAGAGCGGGTACTCCTGCCGCCGCACCCCCTGATGCCGCCGCACCCCCCGAGGAGCGCGCTGCCCAGCTAGCTCGTCTGGAAGCGTCGCTCGGCATCCGGTTCCGGGATCGCAGCCTGCTTGACCTGGCGCTGCGCCACGACTCCTTCGCGCATGAGCGAGGCCATCAGGCGGAGCACTATGAGCGGTTGGAGTTCCTCGGGGATGCGGTCCTGAACCTGGTGGTCGGGGACTACCTCTTCCGGCAGTTCCCCGACTACTCCGAGGGGCAACTGGCGAAGCAGCGGGCGGGTCTGGTCAATGAAACCGCCCTGGCCCACCTCAGCCGGTTACTGGGGCTCGGGGCGTATCTCTTGCTGGGCAAAGGTGAAGAGAAGGGCGGCGGACGCGATCGCCCATCGCTCCTGTCCGACGCGGTCGAGGCGGTGCTGGGAGCGGTCTATGTCGACTCGGGCTATGGCGTAGCCCACGCGGTGGCCATGCGCTGGATCGATGAATTGATGGAGACGCTGCCCGGCAGCGGGGGAGACCACAAGAGCCTGCTCCAGGAGCGTCTCCAGGAATCGGGGCGCCTCCCCAAGTACCTGATCGCCCACGCCGGGGGACCCGATCACGCGAAGGCGTTTCTGGCTCGCGTGGAAGTGGACGGCCGGGTGGTCGGGGAGGGACATGGCCGGAGTAAGAAAGAAGCGGAGCAGGCGGCGGCGGAACGGGCGCTGGGATGGCTCGAGGCCCGCCGCGGCGACCCCTCCCGCGCGGGGCGCTCGTGAACATTCTCTGGGCGCCCTGGCGTATGGAGTACGTCCGGGGCCCCGCCTCCGGGGGATGCTTTCTCTGTGAGGCCCCCGCTGGGGAGAACCGGCCCCACCTGATCCTCTACCGGAGCCGGCGAGTCTACATCATCCTCAACACCTTCCCCTACAACACCGGACACCTGATGGTGGCACCGTTCCGCCACATCGCCCGCCTGGAGGAGCTGGACGACGAGGAGCGGCTCGACCTCATGGGGACGGTCACGCTCGGCATCCGGGCCCTGGAGGCGGCGTTTCATCCGGAGGGGTTCAACGTCGGTCTGAACCTGGGGCGGGCCGCGGGGGCCGGCCTCGAGCATCACCTGCACCTCCACATCGTCCCGCGCTGGGTGGGGGATACCAATTTCATGCCGGTTCTCGCCGATGCGAAGGTACTTCCTGAGCACCTTGAGGCGACTTACGAGAGACTTCAGGCGGCGCTGGCCGCCATCCACTCCGGTGGGCCGGCAGAGCGCTCCGCCTGAACCTGAGATGTCAAAGGGATTACTCATGACGATGGATGGCTTCCCGCGGGCGGTCCTTTATGATAGGGACAACAGCGCGCGTGAGGCGGGAGTGGGCATGAAGACCGTCCGGCAGTTGATGACCACAGAGGTGATCACCCTGCGGCCGGATGCCACGGTGGCGGCGGCGATGCAGACCATGCTGACCCATCGGATCACCGGCATCCCGATCGTCGACGGCCGGCGCGTCGTCGGGATCATCACCGCGCGCGACCTGTTGGGTCAGGCCCTCTACCGCCTTGTGGGAGACATCATGACTACGGGCCTCGCCACCATCGGCCCGGACGAACCGATCACGGCGGCCTATGACTTGATGGATCGGCGCGCGGTCGGCCGGCTGCCGGTGGTCGAGAACGGCCGCCTGGTGGGGATCGTCACACGGCTGGACATCCTGCACGAGATCGGCAAGCTCACCGACCCGCTGACCGGCCTCCCCTGGCCGGGGACGCTGCGCCAGCACGCGGCGGAGCTGGTCGGGCGAGGGGCAGAGGTCGTCATCCTCTTCATCGACCTCGACCGCTTCCGCTTGGTGAACAAGCGCTTCGGGCATGTGGTCGGTGACCGCCTGATCACCGCCGCTGCCGAGTTTCTGGGGAGGGCGACCGACACCACGCGCGATCTCCTCTGCCGCTACGGGGGCGATGAGTTTGCCATCGCCACCACGCGCAGCGCCGAGGAGGCGGAGACCCTCGCGGAGGCAATCCTGGATGGCATCAGACCGCTGACCGTCGCCGAGCCCGAAGGGTTCATGTTGACCGCCAGCATCGGTCTGGCCGGCGGCAGGCGCACGGGGGAACGCACCGACACCCACCCCCAATCGACGGTGGATGATCTGATCACCATGGCCAGCCGCGCCTCGTCAGCGGCCAAGTCGCAGGAGCGCCCCATCCTGCACGCCCACCAGATGGCGGCGATGGAGGCGCTGGAGCAGGCCCTCCCCGAGGAAGAGAGCCGTCTCCGCCTGGTGGCGATCAGCCTGACCGTCGAGGCGAATCGGGCCCGGGCTGCCGTGGAGCTCGCGCTTGGGGAGCGGCGCTACAAAGGCCTGGCGGAGGGATCGCCGATCGGTCATGGCCCACTTCGAGTGCTCGCGCAGGCGGCAGTGAACGCGCTGGGGCAACTGCTTCCCCCCGGCTTCGGCGTCGAGGTGGAGGAGATCAGTTATACCTCCTTCCCGTGGGGGGCCGCTGTGAACGTCGCGCTGGTAATGGCGACGCCCACGGGGGAGGAGTTTCTGCTGGGGAGCGTGCCCTACGTGCGCAATGACTCCGGTGCGGTGGTGCGCGCGGCGCTCAAGGCGGCCAACCGCCGGCTGGGGCGCCTGCTGGCTTCGATCCCTGCGTGACCCTCTTCCGGCGACCGCTCCGGGTTGCTTGCGTTCTTCTTCTCGCGGTCGCCGCCTTCGCAGGCCCTCGGGCGCTCGACGCGGCGCCCGCTCCTCCGACCGCATCGGCCGAGGCGGTCCTCCGCCACGCCACGGTCCTGAGCAGGCAGATCGGCCCGCGCCCCTCCGGAGCGCCCGCGTTTCTTCAGGCGGTGGAATACGTCGAAGGGTACCTGCGCTCCCTGGGGTATGAGGTCGAACGGCAGCCCTTTGCCTTCCTGTACTTCGAGGCCCGACAGGTCACGCTGAGACTCGCCGGTCCCGACGGCGAGGCCTTTCGCCCGTCCGTCCTGGAGTACTCCGCCGCGACCTCCCCGCAGGGGATCGAGGCCCCGCTCGTGCACGCGGGTGTGGGGCGCCCGGTGGAGCTGCAGCGCGCGGGTGTCGGGGGCCGGGTGGCGCTCGTCCAGCGCGGGGAGTTCACCTTCCGGGAGAAGGCGGAGAATGCCGCGGCCGCCGGCGCGATCGGGGTCGTCATCTACAACACCCAGCCGGGTCCGGCGCCGAGGGTGACGCTGGTCACGCCCTCCCGCATCCCCGCCGTCATGATCTCCCAGGAGGAGGGGGAGCGACTGCTCGCCCTGCTTGGACAGGGGCCCGTCCGCGTGCACCTGCGCGTCGACACGGTGGTGGAGGAGCGTACGACGTGGAACGTCATCGGCCGCCGGGCGGGACGGGACGCGCGGACGGTGGTCATCGGCGCGCACCTTGATTCGGTGGAGGTCAGCCCCGGGGCCAACGACAACGCGTCGGGGATGGCGGCGGCGCTGGAGGCCGCGCGCCTGTTGGCGGGGCTGCCCCTTACGCTCTCCGTGGAGATCATCGGCTTCGGGGCGGAGGAGCGTGGGCTGTTGGGCTCGGCGCACTACGTCCGCGAGCGCGGCAGCCGGGTGGCGGGGATGATCAACATGGACATGGTCGGCCGCGGGCCGCTGATGGTGGGCAGCTCCACCGCGAATGACCGCCTGGTGGACCTGGCGATGCGCGCGGCCAGCAGGCTGGGCCTGCGGGTCGAGCGCGTCCGGCTGGGGCAGAGCGACCATGTCTCCTTTGAACGCGCCGGCATCCCGGCGGTCTTCATCCACACAGGCGATGACCCGCTGATTCACACCCCGGGGGATGTGCTCGAGCGCCTCGATCCCCAGCGAATGGCCGAGGCGGCGTTGCTCGCGGCCGCAGTGGCCATCGACGCGGGCGAGACGTTGCGCTAGGCGGGCTTGACCTTTCGGATCTGCACCAGGCCGATGCGGGTGCGGGTCGCCGATTCGATTTTGAACTCCAGGGTCTCGTAGCGGAATGTCGCGCCCACCTCGGGGATGGTCCCGAGGTGGTGGAAGATGAACCCGCCGAGCGTGTTCGCCTCCTCCGTCGGCAGGGCGATGCGGAAGGCCTCGTTGAGCGCGTCCAGCGGAATGGTCGCGTCCACTACGATGCGGTCAGGTTGCTGCAGGACGATCAGCCGCCGCTCCGGCCGCAACTCCCCCGGGATCTCACCGACCAGTTCCTCCAGCAGGTCCTCGATCGTGACGATCCCAGACGTCCCCCCGAACTCGTCGAGTGCCACTGCGAGCTGAATCCCGCGGCGGCGCATCTCCTCCAGCAGGTCGACGACCGGTTTCATCTCCGGCACGTAGAGCACGGGGCGCATGACCTTCTCCACCGGTTCGCCGGCCCGCCCGCCGGCGTAGGCCAGAAGCAGGTCCTTAGCGTGGACCATCCCCACGATGTGATCCAGGTCCTCCGCGAAGACCGGGAGGTGAGTATAGCCGGCCTCTCGCACCGCGCTCACCGCGTCCAGCACCGTGAGATCCTTCTCCACGCCGCGCACCGACACGCGCGGGACCATCACCTCCTCGACCAGGCGGTCCGCGAACTTGAACACCCGGTGGAGCAGCAGCGCCTCTTCCTCCTCGACGACCCCCGCCTTCCGGCTCTCGGTCACCAGGAGCCCGATCTCCTCGGTCGAGTAGACGTGCCGCCCGCTGGGAGCGCGCAGGCCGAACAGCGAGAGGGTGGCGTTGGCCGTGGAGTTCAGCACCCAGATGAAGGGGCGGAAGACCCGGTAGAAGAGGTCCGTGGGGGGCGCCACGAGCAGCGCCGTGGACTCGGGGCGCCACAGCGCCGCGCTCTTTGCCATCAGCTCGCCGAAGATGATGTGGAGCATCGTGATCAGGGTGAACGCGAGGACCCCGGTGACGAGGTGACTGGTCGCCTCCTGAATGGGGAGGGCAAGTCCCCGGAGCAGCGGCTCAAGTAGCGGGGCCACCGCGGGCTCACCGATCCAGCCGAGCCCCAGGCTGGCCATCGTGATCCCCAGCTGTGTCGCCGCCAGAAAGGCGTTGGGATCCTCCGCCGCCCGCAGTACCAGGCGCGCGGTCTTCGATCCCCGCTCGATCAACGGGATGAGCCGCGTCCGCTGCACCGAGACGATGGCGAACTCCGCGGCCACGAACAAGCCGTTCGCGGCCACCAGAGCCAGCACCGCGCCGAGGCGCAGCAGAATAGAGAGCAACGAGACCTCCATGGTGATCTCTCCCCCCCTACGATGTGGCGCCCCCATTCTAGCGGAGGTCGAGGGCGTGCGCTTGACGCTCGAGGCGGGCCATTTCTAGAATTGGGGGTAGTGGATTAGTTTGATCCACTATCGAATACCTCCTGTTCTGTGGCCCAGAACTCGGTCCGGACCGAGTTGCCTCAAGAACACGCCCGTGCGATCAAGAAAAGACTTGACAGGTTTTCGCAGGGCCTCATGGTGTGCGAGGGGCGTCACGCGTGGATGGGCACGACGCGCGCCAGCATCGCCTCAACGCAGTGTTCGGACGAAAAGTGGGCAGCGAAAAGGGGTGGGACTGGACCCGAACATGCTCTCCGCTGTCGCTCAGCTCTCCAACGGCGAACTTGTCGCGCGGGTAAAACACCTCGCCGAACGCGAGCGTGAGGCAACGGCGTCCCTCATCGCCCACCTGGCGGAGCTAGACGAACGGCGCCTGTATCTCGCCGAAGGCTGCTCCTCGCTGTTCACCTATTGCACGCAAAGCCTCCATCTCTCCGAGCACGCCGCCTACGGTCGGGTCGAGGCCGCCCGGGCCGTCCGAAGGTTCCCGGTGATTCTTGAGATGCTCGAGGATGGATCGGCGAACCTCACGACGGTGGGGCTGCTCGCGCCCCATCTCACGTCCGAGAACCACAAAGACATCCTGGACATGGCCCGGCATAAGAGCAAGCGCGCGGTCGAGGAGCTCGTCGCGCGGCTGCGTCCCCAGCCGTCTGTCCTGGCCTCCGTCCGCCGGCTCCCGACCGCGAGCCACACCCCGACCACACCCCTGGCTCTGATGCCACCCCGAGCGCGTCCCGCGGTCGTTGCCCCGCTGGCGCCCCAGCGCTACAAAGTGCAGTTCACGGCGAGCGCCGACATGTACGAGAAAC
>JANONS010000388.1:0-3917 GCA_031420915.1 Armatimonadota bacterium | reverse complement strand
GCCTGCTGGAGCTGTTGACGAAGACCGCTAGGGCACCAGCACGTTGAGCGCGCCGGGCCGCACGGTGAAGGTCGCCGGCACCGTGCCGATGAGTTCGCCATCCGCCTGCACGGCAAGCGGGGTGCTGCTGTTGACGGCGATGGTGGCGGCCCTGTGGACCTCGACCTTTGGATGGAAGATGTGCCGTCCGGGGAACGTTTTTGGCAGGAGGCGGAGGACCTCGAGCTTGGTGACGTTCCCGATGAGGACGACCTCAAAGATCTGATCGTCGGGCGTGGCCCCGGGGCACAGTCTCATCCCGCCCGCGGCACGATGGGTGTTCCCGACGCCCACCATAAACAGCCGCTGCCGGCGGGCTCGGCCATCCAGGACCACCTCGACCTCCACAGGGCTGTACGTGACCAGCATTTTTAGAATGGCGGCGATGTATATCACGGGCCCCGGCAATTGCTTGGGCCACTCGTTGACCTGCCGGGCCACCTCGCCGCCGAACCCGACGGTGCCGATCGTCAGGAAGTAGCGGCCATTGACCAGACCCACATCGATGCGCCGGACCTTCCCCTTGAGAAGGGCGACGACGGCGGCATGCGGGTCTTTCGGCAGACCCATCGCCGCGGCAAAATCGCCGCCCGTGCCCGCCGGGACCACGGCGAGCGTGGGACCACCGCTGCCATGCCGCATCAACCCGTTCGCCGCCCAGTGCGCAGTCCCATCGCCTCCGATCGCGAGGACGACGTCATAGCCATCGCGCGCTGCGCCCGCAGCGAGTTCCGTCTCATGGCCCCGCCGCTCAGCGGTGGCGTCTGTGATGGTCCAGCCAGCTGCCAGGAACCGCTGCCGCACGGTGGGCCAGATCTTCAGGGGACGTCCCCCGCCGGCGGCGGGGTTGATGATGGCCAGGGCTTTCATCACGCGCGCCCGCTCTGCTTGAGGTGGGCCATAGCAAAGTTCTCGCTGCCCTCGCTGGCCATCGACGCGGAGGCGGAGAGTTCCAGGCAGAGGGTGGCCGCGGCGATGATCTGGGCCAGGCGGTAGGCGCTCCCCGGACCGGTACAGCCCATCAGGGAGAGGTAGGCCCGCGCGTAGGGCAGCGTCGTCCCTCCGCCCACCGTGCCGACCTCCAGCGCCGGCAGCCTGATCGCCAGGTGGATGCCGTCCTCCACGCGCTCCAGGATCTCATGGGCCATGCTGCTGGTGCCCACCATTCCCAGGTCCTGGCCCGTGGTGGCGAAGATGGCGGCGATCGCAGATGCCGGGGTGAAGGCGGTGGACTGCATGTCGCTGGCGAGACCGCCGTGCAGTCCGGCGTGTTCCAGGGCGACGAGGTCGTCTGCGCTGGTGTGTAGTACTTTGCGCAGGGTCTCGTTGCTCACCGTCGCCTCCGCCAGGACGGTCTTCCCGTGGCCTCCGCTGATGTAGTACAGCGCGCTCGGTTTCTTGTCGCCGCCCATGTTGGCTTCCAGGAAGAGGCGGACCGGATGGATGCCGGCATCGGGCGGAAACCGCTTCAGAATGAACTCGTGATTCAACGCGTGCGAGTTGCGGGTGATCATGTTCATCCCGCAGGCGTCCCCCGTGGTGTAGCGGTAGAGGAGGTGGCAGGCTGGGCCGATCACGTGCGTGTCGACCTCCCACAGGAGCGCGTGGCGGCTGAGGCGGGGGACGCCGCCCACCCGTTCTTGCTGCACGGGGTTTTGTGGATCCCGCAGCCAGGCTCGCATCGCGCCGGCCTGCGCGGCCACCCAGCGGGAGAAGATCACCGCTTCCTCCGTCGTGCGAAAGACGAAGCAGGAGTCCCGGGTCATCCGATCGTGCATGACAAACGTGCGCACGCCGCCCTCCTGAGCGACGGCGGTGATCCCGCGCAGCATCGACGCGGAGAGGCCCCCCTCGGTGTGGGCCAGGGGGATAAAGAGCTCCTCGGTGGACCGCCCGTCCTCAACGAGGTGCCCGTTCTCACTATCGATGTGATAGCGGCCAAGTGTCGCGCGCAATGGTCCGACGATGCCCACAGGGAGGACCATGTGGGCGGTCAGGGCCTCCTGGGCGCCGGCGAACTCCTCGACGGGGCGGGGCCAGGCGAAGACGAAGTCGTTGGCGGGATCCCAGTGCGGCAGCGCGCGCAGCGCTTCCTGACGCTCCTGGATCTGCTCGGGGGTGTTCTTGCGGGGCCAGAGGCGGCGCCGGTCGGGGTCTTCACCAGGTCCGGCGGGCACTGTGGCCGCGGCGGTCTTCTGCTTCCGGGTCACGCGGGTGCGAGGCGGGGATGACAGATCATGGCCAGCACGCATCCGAAGCAGCGGGGCAGCGCGAGCCCTGCCAGGTGGAGTGTCGTGGGGGGCTGCGGCGCCTTTGTCTCCTCCTGTGGTTCGAGGCCCGGCGGTTCCTCAGAGGGACGATCGGTGGGTGGGCCGCCGTTGGTGAGCCCGATGCGCTTGCTGAAGTACTCCAGTTCCTCCCACAGGCGGGACAGGAACGCGTCCCCATCAAACCCGACCACGTCGCAGTCAGCCCGCAGGCGGTCGTGCATCGCCCGCATGATCCGGTACAGCTCGTCGCGCATCTCGACGAGGGCCTGGCGCCGGGCCGAGTCCATCTTCGGCACGTTGCGCCGCAGGTAGTGCTCGGCGAAGGCCTGATGGCGAGACTCGTCCACCAGGATCTTGGCCGACATCTTCCCGAAGAGCGCGTCGCCCTGCGCGTCGGCCCACCACTGATAGAAGAGTTTGGCGAAGAGGTCGCTGATGAGAATGCCCCACACCCAGTCCGCCCGGTCCCCCTGCCGCAGACGGTGATGGTACCGCAGCATCTCCGGCAGTTCCCGCAGGCTAATCGGGTGGTGCCCCAGGGTGCGGTACAGGCGCGTGAGGGCCTCGAAGTGGCGGGCCTCATCCATGATGAAGGAGGCCAGGTAGAGCTGCGCGCTGGTCTCGCCCGCATCCATGAGTTTCGGGAGAATGTTGCTTGCTCCCACCATTGCCGTCTGCTCCCCCAGGTAGACTGGGGTGAGCATGCGAGCGAGCGCTTGGCCCTGCCGGGGCGTCATCTGCAGGGACTGCCCCCAGTCCAGGTCGCGGGAGGTCCACTGCACCTTGGCCGCCTTGTGGAAGAGGTTGAGCAAGAGGTCCTCTTCCAGGTCCGGGAAGATGCGGATGAGCCCGCGCATTCCGGAGGAGTGACGGGGCGTGGACCGTTCAGGCATGTGAGGACACCATCAGGGGGATTATACGCAAAAAGCCATGGTCTGTCCTGTGTTCCTGCTATGGTAGGGGGCGTGGACGCGGTCCAGGAGCCTCTCGACGTGGAGGTCCTCGCTCCCTTGCGCGTGGCCGCGGGGCCCACCAGCCCGCGCGAGTGGTCGCAGGCGCGGACGGACTACTACCGGCTCTGGGTGCTACTGGATGCGATCTCCGAGCGATTCAGGGGCCGCATCGTCCTCTATATCACGGATCCGCTCACGCTCGGGGGGCTGTTCAAGATCGCGCGGTACCGCATCCGACGGTTTCCCACCTTTCTGATCGCCGGGCGGGAGAAATACACGGGCTGGGATGTAGAGGAGGTGAACCGGCGGATCGAGCGGAGGCTGGCCCAGCGCTGAGTTGCTCGCACCAGGGGGGACTGATATCCTGAGGTGGATCGAGAGCTGCCTCGGGTGATCTGTGAGTTATGGAGATTCTCGTCGCGAAACACATGGGTTTTTGCGGCGGCGTCAAGCGCGCCGTGGAGATGGCGCAGGGCGCTGCAGAGGGGTCCGGTGGACCGGTCTTCACGTGGGGGCCGCTGATCCACAATCCCCAGGTCGTCGCCCCCCGGCAGGCGGGCGGGGTCCAGGTCACCCAACGGCTGTAGGTAATGGGGGGGGGAGCCGTCGTAGTCTCGGCCTACGGCGTGGAGCACGCGGGGCTCGACGAGGGCAA
>JANONS010000387.1:0-9326 GCA_031420915.1 Armatimonadota bacterium | reverse complement strand
GGATGCTGCTGGAGGGGAGCGGCCTGGGGGCGACGATTCCGGATACGGTGCAGGCGGTGATCACCGCGCGCATCGACCGCCTCCCGGCAGACCAACGCCGGGTCCTGCAGGCCGCGGCAGTGAATCGGTCGGACCTTCTGGCCGTCCGCGGTGGCGCCTCTGGTGGGCCAGACGGAGGAGGAAACGCGGAAGGCGGTCGAGGCACTGATCGGCAAGGAACTGGTGGTCACCCGTCCCCACTCGGCGATCGCGGGTGAGCGGGAGTACGCGTTCCGCCATATCCTCACCCGCGACGTCGCCTACGGGCTCCTGCCCAAAGCTCAGCGGCACCGAGCGCATGCGCTCACCGCACGCTGGATCGAGTCGCGCATGGGTGAACGAGTTGAAGAGGTGATCGAGATCCTGGCCGAGCACCTGCGCCAGGCCGGGGACGACGGGCGCGCCGCGGCCTATCTGCACCGGGCGGCCAACAAGGCCCGCCGCCTCTACGCTAACGCCGACGCGGTCCGACTCTTCGATCAGGCGCTGGACTCCGCCACACGGGTGGGGCTGCCCCCTCAGGAGATCGCCTCCCTCTACCTTGAGCGGGGTGAGGTGTACCAGCTGATGAGTGCGTATCCTGCTGCCCTCGCCGACTTCGAGCGCGGCCTGGCTGCCGCACGCCAGGCCGCGGACCCGGGGCTCGAGGCGGTCCTGGAGCACCACGTGGGCCTCATCCACCACCGGGAGCTCAGGCTCGAAGAAGCCGAGGCCCACTATGCCCGCGCCGCGTCTCTCGCCCGCCAGGTGGGCGAGAGACGCACCATGGGACTCTCGCTGGTGGACCTGGCCAACGTCGCCTGGGATCGAGGGAAGGTTGAGCCTGACGACCCGTCACTGACGGAGGGCATCGCCATCCTGCGAGAGGTGGGCGATCGCCAGGACCTGGTCCGGGGCCTGAACCTGATGTGCATGGTGCAGTTCTCCGCGGGCGACGGTGCCGCCGCGATCGCAGCTGCGCAGGAGGCCCTCGCCGTCGCCCGCGAGGTGGGCGACAAATCACGCGAGGCCACGAGCCTGAGTTATCTCAGCATCGTCAATCTGTATCTGGGCCGCTATCGGGAGTCCGTCAGCCACGCTGAAGCGGCACTGTCCCTTGCCCGGGAGATCGGCGACCGCCGCCGCATCGCCTTCGCCATCGACTTCATCGGCCGGGCGAAGATGTTCCTCGGCGAGTGGGGGGAGGCCATTCAGCTGCTGGAAGAGGCCCTGCCGCAGGTGCGGGAGTACGCAAAGATCCACCTGCCCTTCACGCTGTATGCTTTGGGGATGCTCTACTCTGAACTGGGAGACGAGGTGCGGGCTCGGCCAAAGCTCGCGGAGGGGTCAACCCTCCAGCCCACCAACCCCGCCTGGCGCCAGGGCGTCCTCCTCTCGGCCATCCGTCGTGCGCAGCTGGAACAGGATGAGGCCGCCCTTACAAAGGCGTTGGATGAGAGCCTGGCGCTCCCGTGGAACGTTTTCATCCCGGACGACATCGAAGCGCTCCTCCCTGTGGGCGAGGCGCTCTTGAGGGCCAGACGGATCGACGAGTTACGCCGCTTCATCGCTGCGCGCCGCGATGGCGTCGCCAGGCTCGCCGTCCCCCCCAACCTGGATCTCCTCGAGGCGCAGGTGGCCATTCACGATGGGGAGCCGGATGAGGCCCTCGGTCACCTCGATCGGGCCATCCGTTGGAGCGAGGCGCACGAGAATGTGCTGGTGGGTATCCGCGCCCGAGAACTCCGCCTCCGGCTGCTGAACCTCCCCGAGGACCGGGAGGCGTTTCGCGCGATCCTCGGACGCATCGCGGAGTCGCTGCCGGACGACCTCCGCGCGAGGTTTCTGGCCAGTCCACTGGCAGCCATTCTGCGCGACGAGAAGGCCGGTTAGGTGTCCCCGATCCACTCGTCGGCGCGGGGGAGGCCCAACCGTCTCGGTGCCCGCTCCCGGCCAGGCGCCAGGCGGAGCAATGCCTCTACCTCCCGTAGCGGGTACAGCCGCTGGCGCCGTTTCCCCTGGCGGTAGCTGCGCAGCACCCCTCGGCTGACATAGGCATAGAGGGTCTGAGGCTTGACGCCGAGCAGGGCGCAGACCTCGCCCGCCATGAGATAGGCCTCCTCCTCGATCCAGACGACCATCAGCTCCGTGCCTCCAGGGGGACAAAGGCTCGTGGCGCCACCCCGGTGTAGTTCGCGCGCGGACGGATCAGTCGGTCACCGTACTGCTCCATGGCGTGGGCGCACCACCCGGCGATGCGGGCGGCGGCGAAGATGGAGGTGCACAGGTCGATCGGGATGCGGAGCGCCCGGTAGATCACCGCGGAGAAGAAATCCACGTTGACCGGGAAGTCGGTCCGGGCCTTCATCACCCGGTAGACGGTTTCGGCGGTCTCAGCGAGGGGGGCCACACCTGTCTCCTCCGCCAGGCGGCGACCGATGGCCCGTAGGCGTGCCGCGCGTGGATCATCCACCTTGTAGACGGGGTGGCCGAACCCGGGGATCCGGTTGCGGGGATCGGCCCTCTCCGCCTTGGACATCCGCTCGCGCGCCTCCAGGCGGGTGAGGATGTAGGGCTCCGCCTGCTCCGGCGTGGCGATCTCCTCCAGCAGCGTCAGGACGTCCTCGTTCGCTCCGCCGTGGCGGGGCCCTTTCAGGGTGCCGAGCGCGGAGACGATCGCTGAATGGAGATCCGAGAAGGTGGCCACAGCCACCCGCGCCGCAAAGGTCGAGGCATTGAACTCGTGCTCGGCGTGCAGGATCAGCACGGCATTCATTGCTTCCTTGCTGACCGGATCAGGGGGCTCGCCCGAGAGCATCAGCAGAAAGTTTTCGGCGTGGGATCGCGTCGGATCGGGAGCGACGACCGGTTGGCCCTCGCGGATGCGCCGCCAGGCCGCGACGATGGCTGCCATCTGCGCCGTCAGGCGGACGCTCTTGCGGTAGGTGGCTTCCGGGGAGTTGTCGCGGACGTCGGGGTCGTACATGGCCAGGTGCGAGACGGCCGTCCGCACCGCCTCTAGAGGATGAATGGTGGGAGGATAGCGCCGCATCGCCTCCACCACCGGATCCGGGAGGGCTCGTTGTACGCTCAACTCCCGTGTGAAACGCTCGAGCACGTTCCGCTCCGGCAGCTCTCCAAACCAGAGCAGGTGTGCTACCTCCTCGTAGGTCGTCTGTGCCGCCAGGTCTGCGATATCGTATCCGCGGTAGCGGAGCCTTCCTGCCGCCCCATCGACCTCGCAGATCGCGCTGTTTGCAGCGATCACGTCCCTGAGCCCCGCCTGAAAGCCGATCGCCATGCCGATTCCTCCGATTCCTGATTACTTGACACATATTGATTCGCATTGATTGGCCATTAGCCCTCTTTCAGGGCACGCCTGGACCTGTAGCACCTCTATCCCTTCGTCCTGGAGGCTCTGGAAATCAGGGGGTCTAGAGTCAGTGGAGCCTATGAAGCGGGGATGCCATGGAACGTGGTGGCCTCGACGCTCTCGGCAACCAGCCGGCCGTGGCTGATGACGTACCGGGGCGGCCGGTGTCGGGTCAGGACCTCAGGGACGGTCGTCCCCTGCAGGACCACCAGGTGTGCCGCCTTCCCCACCGCCAGACCGTAGTCAGCGAGCCGCAGCACGCGGGCACCCTGGATGGTGATCATGTCCAGGAGGATCTCCATATCCTGAGCGGTGGACCAGCCGAGCATGTGCGAGGCCACGAAGGCCACTTCGAGCAGGTTGTGCTCTCCGTAGGGATAGTAGGCGTCCGCGATGTCGTCCTGGCCGAGCGCCACCGGCAGTCCGGCCTCCAGGAGGTCCGACACCCGCAGGTGGAGCGGGCCGGTGTGCGGGTCCGTGACGAACGCCAGCCTGGCCTCTCGGGCCAGGGCGAGGAGCCGGCGGAAGGAGGGTTCCGGGTACAGACTCATCGCCCGGGCATGACACGCCGTCACTCGGTCTCGCCAGCCGTCGCGGATCGCCGCTGCCGCCAGCATCTCGGTGGTCCGCAGTCCGGGGTCGCCTGCGTCGTCGGTGAGCATGGCGACGTCGCGGTCATAAACCCGGGCCAGCGCAAGCATGCGGTCGATGTGCTCCAAGGCGTCCCGGTCCGTGTGCTCGATCCAGGGGATTCCCCCAACCAGATCCGCCCCCAGCTCCAAGGCCTGGCGGACGTACCCCTCCGCCCCCGCATCTCGCACCACCCCGTCCTGGGGGAAGGCGACGACCCGAATGGCGATGATCCCCCGCCACTCCTCCCGTAGGCGCAGCAGGGCCCGCACACCCTCCAGTCGAGCACGCGTGTCCGTGTCGGCGAAGGCCTGGACATGCGTGACGCCGTGTTTCAGCCCTTCCCGCAGCGCCCTGCCGGCGTTCGCGTAGATCCAGGACTCCTCATACCTGTCCTTGACCCGCGCGGCCAGGTCGATCGCCGTCATGGCCTGGCCCATTCCGCCGCCGCTGTAGTGCCGCAGGGCCTCCTCTCCAACCATCGGCAGCGTGTACACCTTGTCCAGGTGCAGGTGGGCGTTGACGAAGGACGGCGTGACCAGGTTGCCGGCGGCGTCCACCTCCAGGCGGCCGACAAGCGCTGCCGCCCCGATCACCGCGATACGGCCCTCCTGCACGCCGACGTGGTGGAGCCGCTCGCCCTCGCCTCGCAGGCGAGCGTTGGCGATGACCAGGTCGTAGGGGCCGGCCATCCGGGCTACTCCTCCTCTTTGGCGTAGGGGATGCCGTCCGCTGCGGGCATCTGCGCCCGCCGCACAAACCCGGCCAGGACCAGGATTGTGGCGATGTACGGGAGCACCGTAATGAACTGATAGGGAATCCGCAGGTTGACCACGCGTAGGCTGAAGGCGTCGAAATATCCGAAGAGGGCCGAGGCGCCGAGCGCGCCGATGGGCCACCAGTTGCCGAAGATCATCGCCGCCAGGGCGATGAAGCCGCGGCCTTGGGTCATCCCCTCGAGATACCCCCGCCCCTGCTCGATGGCCAGGTAGCCCCCCGCCATTCCTGCGAGCGCCCCGCTGATCAGCACACCCATGTAGCGCATCAGGTAGACGTTCACGCCCAACGTGTCGGCGGCGAGGGGGTGCTCCCCCACCGCCCGCAGGCGGAGACCGAACCGCGTTCGCCGGAGGACCCACTGCCCCAGGATGACCAGCAGGAGCGCCGCCGGGATGACGGGAGAGGTGTCGCGCACCAGGGGAGCCAGCCCGGGGATGTCACGCAGCAGCGGGATGCTGATCGGCGTGAAACCGTTGATGCCCGGCGACTGCGTCGACACCTTGAAGAACAGGATATTGAGAAACCGGGCCAGGCCGACCGCCAGCAAGTTGATCGTGACGCCGCTGATGATCTGGTCGACCCGGAACGTGACCGTGACGACCGCGTGGATCAAGGCGAAGAGCGCCCCCACCGCGGCCGCGACCAGCATGCCGGCCAGCGGCGCTACGTTGGGACTCGCCGCCGCGAGATCCGGGAAGCCCTGCGCGACGAAATACGTGGCCGCGGCGCCCCAAAACGTCCCCATGATCATCATGCCTTCCAGGCCGATGTTCACCACACCGCCGCGCTCGGAGAAGACCGCCCCGAGAGCCGTGAGGAGGATGGGAATGGTCAGCCGGACCGCCGAGGCCAGCAGCGCCGCACTGACGAATGTGAGGAGCAGGTCCATCCTACGCCCCTCCGCCGCCCGCGCCCGCCGGTGCCGCCGCCGGGCGGATGGGCGCGGCCTGGGCCTCGCGTTTTCGCTGCGCCCGAATGTACCGGCTGAGTAGCTCATGGCCCACGACGATAGCCAGGATGATCACCCCCTGCAGGATGGTGATCACCTCACGCGGTGCCCCGACGAAGACCTGAATGCCCTGCGCGCCGCGGTCCAGGAAGGCGATGAAGAGGGCGGCGGCGACCACCCCCAGCGGGTTGTTCTTCGCCAGCAGGGCGATGGAGATGCCCAGGAAGCCATACCCCTTGGGGAAGTCGATGTCGAAGTAACCGAAGAACCCCAGGACATCGCTCAAGCCGATCAGCCCGGCCACCCCGGCGCTCAGCATGAACATCAGGAACTGGACGCGGGGGGCGGAGATGCCGGCGGCCTCCGCGGCGTCCGGGTTCTGGGCCACCGCGCGGACCTCGAAGCCGAAGCGCCAGCGCCGCAGCAGGTAGGCGAAGAACACGCACAGCACGATCCCGATGGGCAGTAGCCAGTTCAGGCTGGAGTAGCCGGGAATCTGGAGCCCGATGCTCTCCAGCAGCGGGCGCAGCGACGGGATGCGCGCCGTGGGCAGGATGTCGGGCGTCCGCACCCGCGGCGTCCCCGCCTGCGCCGGGTCGCGCAGCAGGCCCGGCTCCAGCAGGTAGAGGACCAGCGCCCCGGCGATGGCGTTCATCATGATCGTCGTGATGACCTCGTGGGCCCCGCGTTTCAACTTGAGGAGGATCGGCAGCACCGCCCACGCCATCCCGCCGGCGATCCCCGCCAGCAGGACGAGCGGGAGGTGCACGATGCGGGGTAAGCCGGTGACGGCAAAGCCGACATAGGCCGCCAGGATCGCGCCGACGTAGTACTGCCCCTCCGCCCCGATGTTGAAGAGGTTTGCGCGAAAGGAGAGCGCCACCGCCAGCCCGGACAGGATGAGGGGCGTGGACTTGAAGAGAATGGACGCAATGCTGTCGGCCCTGGTGAGGTTGAACCGGACCATCAGCGCGTAGACCTCGAGCGGGTTCTTGTGGATGATGAGCAGAATGCCCGATCCGACGAGCGCGCCGAAGAAGATCGCCAGGGCGAGCGCCAGGACCTGGAGGAGGAAGAAGCGCGTGGCGGTCGTCATGCGGGTGGCCCCGCCACGCTGCCGTCCCGTCCGGCCTGCTTGGTGCCGGTCATGTACAGCCCGAGCTCCTGGGGTGTCGCCTCCCCGCGGGGGAACTCGGCCACTAGCTCGCCCCTGTACATGACCCCCACGCGGTCGGCCAGGGTGAGCACCTCATCCAGGTTGGCGGAGACCAGGAGCACCGCCATCCCCTGCCCTTTCGCCTCCATCAGCTGCTGCTCCACGAACTCGGTCGCCCCGATATCGAGCCCGCGGGTGGGCTGCGCCGCTACCAGCACGCGCGGGTTGAAGGCAAATTCCCGCGCCACGATCACCTTCTGCTGGTTGCCTCCCGAGAGGGCCAGGACCGGGGTAGCCGTGGCCGGCACCCGGATGTCGTAGGTGCCGATCCGCTCCTGGGCGAACGCGTCGATCGCCGCCGGGTCCAGCAGCGGGCCGTTCGTGAACCCTGCGCGGTGGTGATGACCGAGGATGAGATTCTCCCGCGTCTCCATCGGCAGGACCAGTCCCCGGCGGTGCCGCTCCTCGGGGATGTGGGCGAGGCCGAGCAGCCTGATGGCACGGACGGTGGCTCCGGTCACGTCCTCGCCGTCGACCCGCACGGTCCCGTCGGTGATCGGGCGCAGCCCGACCAGCGCCTCGACGAGTTCGGTCTGGCCGTTCCCCTGCACCCCGGCGATGCCGTAGATCTCCCCTCCGCTGACCTGCAGGGTGACGCCCCGCACCACCGGCCGCCCCCGCGCGCCGCGGACGACCAGGCGGTCCACCTCCAGGCGCACGGCTCCCGGCGGAACCTCGCGCCGCTTGATCTCCAGGAGCACCGGGCGCCCCACCATCATCTCGGCCAGGTGCGCCTTTGTCGTCGCCCGCGCCTCCACCGTGCCCACCACGTTTCCGCGGCGGAGGACGGTGATGCGGTCGGCGATCCCCAGCACTTCCTCCAGCTGGTGGCTGATGAAGATGATCGTCTTTCCCTGCTCCCGCAGGCGGCGCAGGTTGCTAAACAGTTCGTCTACCTCCTGCGGCACCAGCACGGAGGTGGGCTCGTCGAGGATCAGGAGTTCCGCACCGCGGTAGAGCACCTTGATGATCTCGACGCGCTGCTGCTCACCCACTGAGAGGTTTTCGACGAATTCCCTGGGGTTGAGGGCGAACTCGTACTGGCGGGTCAGGGCTTCGATCTGCTCGATCGCGTGACCCATCGCCAGGCGCCCCGCCGCTACGGGTTCCGATCCCAGGATGACATTCTCCGCCACGGTGAAGCGGGGGATGAGCATGAAGTGTTGGTGGACCATGCCGATCCCCAATGCGAGGGCCGTGCGAGGCGAGGTGATGCGTGTCGGCCGGCCCTTGACCCTGATCTCCCCCTCGTCCGGCTGGTAGAGGCCGTAGAGGATGCGCATCAGGGTGGACTTGCCCGCCCCGTTCTCTCCGACCAGGGCGTGGATCTCTCCGGTCGCGACCTGCAGGCTGATGCGATCGTTGGCGACGACGCCGGGGAAGCGCTTGCTGATCTCGCGCAGTTCGATGAAGAGGTCTGTCTCGGGCATGGGCTTCCCCCAGCATTCGCCGGGCCCTCCGGCCTTCCCCCCAAAGCAAGGCCCGGGGGGCGCAATGCCCCCCGGGCACGCGTGCACGTCGCCGAGCCTACTTCAGAGCCTTGAGGAAGGCGTCCAGCTTCTTCTTGTCGTCCGGGACCACAATCTTGCCGGCAATGATGTCCTTCCTCACCGCCTCCAGGCGGGGCACGATATTCTGGATCCTCGCCTTATTGTACTGGTTGACGGCGTAGCCCACGCCGTTCTCCTTGAGGCCAAAGCCGCGGATCCCACCCTTGTAGCTGCCGTTGACCACCGACCGGATCGCCTCGTAGACGGCCACGTCCACGCGCTTCAGCATGCTGGTCAGGATCTGCTTGCGCTGATCGGGCTTGGTGGTCAGGGATTGGCCGGCGTCCACACCGATGGCCAGCCGCTTCTTGATCACGGCGGCCTCGAAGACCCCGATGCCGGTGCCCCCGGACGCGTGGTAGATGATGTCCGCACCGCGGTCGTACTGGGCGCTGGCCAGCTCCTTGCCCTTGACCGGGTCGCGGAAGGCCTCACCGGTCGTCCCGGCATAATCGCTGAACACCTGGGCCTTGCGGTTGCAGTAGCGCACGCCGGCAACAAACCCGGCCTCAAACTTCTCGATCAGCGGAATCTTCATGCCGCCGACGAAACCGACCCTGTTGACCTTGGTCTTTAGTCCCGCCGCGCAGCCGACGAGGAAGGAACCCTCATGCTCGCTGAACAGCAGGCTGAGCACGTTGGGCTGGTCGGGGATGAATCCGTCCACGATGGCGTACTTGACCCCGCGGAAGTCCTTGGCCGCGCGGGTGATGCTGTCGGTGAAGAGGAACCCGATCCCCAGGATCAGGTCATATTTCTCCCCGGCCAGCAGGCGCAGGAGTTCCTCCCGGTTCTCTCCGCCGGCCGCCG
>JANONS010000386.1:0-4936 GCA_031420915.1 Armatimonadota bacterium | reverse complement strand
GGCGGCGGCCGGTCCCGGCCAAACTTGAGCCCTACGAGTCCGGCGTCTGGACCATCGGCAGCAGCCGGGAACGCATTCCCATTCGCTACTACCTGATCGCCATGCTCTTCATCCTGTTTGACATTGAGACGGTCTTCCTCTACCCCTGGGCGGTGGTCTTCCGTGACCTGGGTGTGGTGGGCCTGGTGCAAATGCTGGTCTTTCTGGGGATCCTGCTGATCGGCTTCATCTACGCCTGGCAGCGGAGGGCCCTGGAGTGGGAGTAGCGGTCGGCGTTTCACCGGAAGAGGTGGAGATGCTCGAGCGCCAGGTGCTGACCGCGAAGGCCTCCCGCATCCTGGCCTGGGCGAGGAAGAGTTCCGTCTGGCCGGTGCAGTTCGGGCTGGCCTGCTGCGCGATCGAGATGATGTCGACCGCCGCCTCGCGCTTCGACATCGCGCGCTTCGGGAGCGAACTCTTCCGCGCCTCCCCCAGGCAGTCCGATCTGATGATCGTGGCGGGGCGGGTCAGTCAGAAGATGGCGCCTGTCCTGCGCCACATCTACGATCAGATGCTCGAGCCGAAGTGGGTCATCGCCATGGGCGACTGCGCCTCATGCGGCGGCGTCTTCAACAACTATGCCCTGGTACAGGGCGTGGACAAGATCGTCCCCGTGGATGTCTACGTGGCGGGATGCCCGCCTCGCCCCGAGGCGCTGCTCTTCGGGTTCATCAAGTTGCAGGAGAAGATCGGCCAGACGGGAGGGGAGCGCTGATGCGGGGACGCCGTGGCTGACGCCTTGCGCGCAGTGGTCGACGCCCTGCGCGCGGCACTGCCCGAAGCGGTCGATGAGGTCGCGGAGTTCCGCGGGGAGACGACGCTCATCGTCGGCCGGGAGCGCGTCCTGGAGGTGCTGGCTTATCTACGGGACCGGGCCACGCTGCGGTTCCCCGTGCTGATGGATCTGACCGCGCTCGACCGGCTGCCCGCGGAGCCGCGCTTTGAGGTAGTGTACTTCGTGACCTCGCTCGATCCGCCCGCCCGTCTGCGTGTGAAGACGCGAGTGGGCGAAGGGGATCTGGTGGTTCCCACGGCGACGGTGCTGTGGCCGGCCGCCGACTGGCTGGAGCGCGAAGTGTACGACCTCTTCGGCATTCAGTTCAGCGGTCATCCCGGCCTCACCCGCATCCTGATGCCGGACGACTGGGAGGGGCACCCGCTGCGGAAGGACTTTCCGCTGGTAGAGGAGCCGGTGGAGTTCGTCGGCCGCGTCCCGAAGGTCCCGAGCCGCATCATCCCCGACGTCCCTTCCAAGGGAGAGTAGGCGCCCATGGCCACGATGACCCACGAGACCCTTACGATCAACATGGGCCCGCAGCACCCCGCCACCCACGGCGTGCTGCGCCTCGTGCTGGACCTGGAGGGGGAGGTCGTCGTGAGCGCCCGCCCGGTGATAGGCTACCTGCACACCGGCTTCGAGAAGGAGATGGAGACACGCACCTACCACCAGAACATCGTCTTCCCACCGCGCGTGGACTACCTGGCCACGATGATCGAGGAGGTGGCCTACGTCCAGGCCGTGGAGAAGCTCCTGGACCTTGCGGTTCCGAAGCGGGCCCAGTACATCCGCGTCATCCTGATGGAGCTCTCCCGGATTGCGAGCCACCTGGTCTGGCTGGGCACGAGCGCGATCGACCTCAACATCACCAGCGCGTTCATGTACACGTTCGCCTTCCGCGAAAAGATCCTCGACCTCTTCGAGGAGGTCAGCGGGCAGCGGATGATGCACGGGTACATGCGCGTGGGCGGGCTGCAGTGGGACCTGCCGGAGGGGTTTGAGCAGCGGGTGTCGGCGTTGATCGAGGAACTCCCCGGCCGCCTTGACGAGTACGAGAGGCTGCTCACCGACAACCTGATCTGGCGGGAGCGGCTGGAGGGCGTGGCGGTCATCTCGGCCGCAGATGCCGTGCGCTACGCCTGCACCGGCCCGGTGCTCCGCGGCTCGGGGGTGGACTACGATGTGCGGAAGGCCTTCCCGTATTGTTCCTACGAGGACTTCGCCTTCGACGTGCCGCTGGGGCAGCGCGGCGACGCGTTTGATCGCTATACGATCCGGATGGAGGAGATGCGGCAGAGCCGCCGGATCATCCTCCAGGCGCTCGACCGCCTCCCCGACGGGCCGATCATCACGGACGACCGCAAAGTCGTCCTGCCGCCCCGCCGCGAGCTCGTGCGCAGCATGGAGGCGGTGATCCATCAATTCAAACTCGTCAGTGAGGGCTTTCACCCGCCCCCCGGGGAGGTGTACGCGGCCGTCGAATCCCCTCGGGGGGAGAAGGGGTACTACATCATCAGCGACGGCGGCAACCGTCCCGCCCGCGTGCGGATCCGCGCCCCCTCATTCACGAATCTCCAGGCGCTTCCCGTGATGGTCTACCGGGGCACCATCGCGGACGTCGTCGTGGCGATCGCGAGCATCGACATTGTCCTGGGAGACGTAGACCGCTGATGGCGCTGCTCCAGGACGAGGCGCGGGAGGAGATCCGCCGCCTCCCGGATCGGTATGAGCACCGGCAGTCCGCGCTGATCCCGGCGCTGTTCGTGGCGCAGCGGGAGGCCGGGTACCTCTCCCCCGAGGCCTTGCGCGAGGTGTCCGACCTCCTCGACCTCCCCTTGAACGAGGTGGTCGCCGTAGCCTCTTTCTATCGCCTCTTCTTTCTCGAACCCGTGGGGCGCCACCTCATCCTGCTCTGCACGAACCTCGCCTGCATGCTCAACGGCAGCGAGGCCATCAAGCGGCACCTGGCATCCCGACTGGGGATCCGGCCGGGACAGACCACCCCCGACGGGGCCTTCACGTTGAGAGAATCGGAGTGCCTGGCGTCCTGCCACCTCGCGCCGATGATGCTGGTCGATCGCGAACGGGTCGGCCCACTGACGCCGGAGGCGGCCGACCAGGTGCTGGAGCGGTACCGTGGCCGCTGAATCGATCCTGCTGAGATTTACCGAGGGGGCGGGCACCGCTGACCTCGACGCCTACCTGCGGGCCGGCGGATACGAAGCCGCGCGGCACGCGCTGACCGCGCTGCCCCCGGAGAGCGTGATTGACATCGTGGAGCAGTCCGGCCTGCGGGGGAAGGGCGGCGCGGGGTTCCCCACCGGGAGGAAATGGAAGTTCATCCCCAAGGGGGCCCCGGTGAAGTACGTCGTCGTCAACGGGGACGAGGCCGAACCGTGTACCTTTAAGGATCATCTGCTGCTGGAATCGGCCCCGCATCTGCTGCTGGAGGGGATCATCCTGGTGGCCTACGCGGTGGGGGCCGGGCGGGCCTACGTCTACGTCCGCCGTGAGTGCTACCTGGGCCGCGAGCGGCTGGAGCAGGCGGTCGCGGCGGCGCAGGAGCGGGGCTTCTTGGGGCGCGATATCTTCGGCACGGAGTTCTCGCTGGAGGTGATCGTGCACACCGGCGCGGGCGCCTACATCGCCGGCGAGGAGACCGCGCTGCTCGAGTCGCTGGAGGGCCGCCGGGCGATGCCGCGCATGCGTCCGCCCTTCCCGGCGATCGCAGGGCTCTACGGGAAGCCGACGGTGATCAACAACGTGGAGACGCTGTGCCACGTGCCGGCGGTGATCCGCCTGGGGCCCGAGGCCTATCGGGCGCTGGGACCGCCGGCGCTCTTCTCGGTCAGCGGCCACGTCCGGCGGCCGGGCGTCTACGAACTGCCGCTGGGGACGCCGATGCGGCAGATGATCGAGCACGCCGGCGGACTGCGGCCGGGCCGGCGGTTTAAGGCCGCCTTCCCCGGCGGGTCGTCGTCGGCGATCCTGACCGAGGCCCATCTGGACGTCCCGATGGACTACGAGCCGCTGCAGCAGGCCGGCTCGATGCTGGGGTCGGCCTCGCTGATCGTGATGGACGACTCCACCTGTATGGTGCGGGTGGTGGCGCGGGCGATGGACTTCTATAAGGAAGAATCGTGCGGGAAGTGCACCCCGTGCCGGGAGGGGACAGTCTGGGTGTCGCAGGTCTTCGAGCGGATCCTGCACGGCCAGGGGCGGATGGAGGACCTGGACCTGCTGGTCCACATCTCCGGGGGGATGAAGAACGGCGCCTGCTTCTGCCTCCTCGGGGACAGCGTGCCACCCAGCCTCGATGCCTCGCTCGCGCACTTCCGCCACGAGTACGAGTATCACATCCGCACCGGCCGTTGCGACGTGGAGGAGCGGATCGCGCAGGTTCCGGCGGGGAGCCATTCGCGAGATGGGTGAGGATCGCGCGGCCGTGACCCTGACCATCGACGGGCGCGCCGTCACCGTCCCCCGGGGAATGACCGTCTGGCACGCGGCCAAACAGGCGGGCATCGACATCCCGATCTTTTGCTATCAGGACCGCATGCCGCCGCTCGGCGCCTGCCGGCAGTGCCTGGTGAGGGTGGAGAAGATGGGGCGATGGCAGACATCCTGCACGCTGGTAGCGGAGGAGGGGATGACCGTCTACGCCACAACGCCGGAGGTACGCGCGGCCCAGGAGATGATCCTGGAGTTTCTGCTGATCAACCACCCGCTGGACTGTCCCATCTGCGATAAAGGCGTGGAGTGCCCCCTGCAGGACCAGGCGTATGCGTATGGCCCCGGCCGGAGCCGGTTCGTCGAACTGAAGCGGGATTTCGCCAAACCGGTGTCGCTCGGGCCGGTGCTCGTCCTCGACCGGGAGCGGTGCGTGCTGTGCTGGCGATGCGTGCGCTTCGGCGAGATCATCGCCGGGGACGACGCGCTGAAGGGATTCGAGCGGGGCTTTCAGAGCGAGATCAACACTCCCTTCACCGAGCCCGTGCGGTCCAAGTTCATCGGGAACACGATCTCGATCTGTCCGGTGGGAGCGTTGACGAGCAAGTCCTATCGCTTCCTCGCCCGGCCCTGGGATATGAACCCCGTCCCCTCGGTCTGCAATCACTG
>JANONS010000385.1:0-2365 GCA_031420915.1 Armatimonadota bacterium | reverse complement strand
GGTCGCAACCGGCGCGGTTACCGCGATGGCCATCCTCAGCAAACTGACCGCTCTCTTTCTCGTGCTGGGCCTGGCGGGGGCGTGGGCTGCGGGTCCGTGGCGCCGTTCCCTCCGCGACCCGGGATGGTACCTGGGGATGGTGGTCGGCGCTGCGCTGATCTCGCCGATGGTCGGGTGGAACCTCGCCCACGAGTGGGCGATGGCCGGGACCGTCCTGTATGGCCCGCCGCTGATCCTGCCGCGATCGATCACGGAGAACCTGCTGCTCTTTGCAGCGGGGCAGCTCACGTACTACGGGCCCGCGGTGCTCCTGCTCATCATCAGTATCGCCATCGCCATCCGCCGCTTCCGAGACCCCGCCTGGCGTTATCTCGCCTGGATGAGCACCCCGATCCTGCTGGCGGTGCTTGCGAGTGCGGTAGGGGCGAGAGCGAAACCTCACTGGTCCGGCCCCGCGTATCTCACCGCGGCTGTCGCCGTGGGCGTGCTGTGGCCGTCCTGGCAGCGGAAGCGCGCGTCACTGGTGTGGATCGCGGCCGCGCTCACAGGACTCCTGACGGTTGTGCTTGCCGGGGTGGTGTTCCTGCTCGCGGGGATCGACGTCAGCACCATCTTTGGCCGCTGGGATCGCGTCGCACAGACCGCTGATCAAGAGGTCGCGGATCTGAAGGCGGCAGGCCGGGAGGCGTTCATCCTGACCGACGGCTATCAATCCGCCAGCCAGATCACCTACCATCTCCGCGGGCGGATCTTTGTCACGCCGCTTCGGGGCGCCTTTACCCTGTGGCGGCCGCCCGTGGAGTTACTGGGGCAAGACGTGGTGTACGTGCATGAGGGCGGCAGGGAGCCACGGCGGGACCTGCGCGGGTTCTGCCGGAACATCCGCGTGGTGGGGCACGCGGACTTCATGCCCAGGCGGGCGGTCGCCACCGTGTACAGGTGTGAGGACTTCAGAGGGTTCTTCCGGGACTGGCACGGGTTCTGAGGGCGATATTCGCCTTCAGCAGGGTGACGTGCGCCAGTGCGCGGGCGAGACCATCGGCCCGCTCGCCGACCCATGTTGCCTGCGTCCCGGGGTGAGTCCGGCGCGGCGATGTGAGTCCATAGGGAGCATCAAGCGCCGCCCGTTCGGGCCGCGCGATGACCTGCTCCATCACATCGAGCGCGGCGCGAAGGAGGCCGACAAGCGCGTGGACGCGCTGGTGGCCCTCGCGGACCTCGCCGGCCAGCCGCGGGCCAAACCGCCCGTCGAGTAGAGCCTCCTCCTCGCGGAAGCCGACCGTCCACTCCTGTACGCGGCCGAGACTCTCGCGCAGGTTCCGCGCGGCTTCGGTGAACTCTCGACCCGGCGGATTCGCCAGGCCCGTCACCGGGTGGTACCTGAGAGACCCGGCGTAGCGGCGGATCACGCGGGCAGCCGCCTGGAGGGCCGTGGCCTCGCGGTTCGCGTCAATGTGAGCCTGACGCCACTCCATCCCCACCCCTCATCTCTACCCCGGCTTTACCCCGGCGAAGATTCCCCGCCTCGCTCTTCCTTCCTTTACTAGTGGACCGGTCCTGGTGTTCCGGCGGATCACTGCGCAGCCCGTCACATCCGGCGATCGCCACAAGCAGGAAATGCACGCCGGTCGCCGGAATCCTAATGGGGCAAATACGTCGACGTGCCGGAGCGTCGAGCCACCCTTGCGTCCCGCCGCTGTTTCTGCTCTGCTGCTGCTGTCCACGCTGCTGTGGTTTGTGCCCGCCGCGGCGCAGGCCCCTTCGGCGCAACCCGCCTCGGTCCGCCTCGGCATCGATGTCCTGCTGGCCGAACCCGGTCCCTTTCAGGGCAGACGCATCGGGCTCGTGACCCATCAGGCGGGCGTCACCCGCGACGGGCGTCCCACCGTCGCCGCGCTCGCCCGGATCCCGGGCATCCACCTGAGTGCCCTCTTCGCCCCCGAGCACGGACTGGACGGCACCCGCCGCGCGGGCCAACCGGTGCCGACGATCCCGGGACGGACCCCCATCTTCAGTCTCTACGGCGCGACCTTCCGGCCCACCCGAGAGATGCTGGCCCGGATAGACGTGCTGGTGGTGGATCTGCAGGATGTGGGCGCTCGGCCGTACACGTATGCTTCGACGATGGCGCTGGTGATGACCGCGGCCAGCGAGGCTGGCAAACCGGTGGTGATCTTGGACCGGCCCAATCCCCTTGGTGGGATCACGCTGGATGGGCCAATCCTGGAACCACAGTTTCGCTCCTTCATCGGCCTCTATCCGATCCCGATGACCCATGGGATGACCATCGGCGAGCTGGCCCGGCTCTACAACGAGGCCTTCGGCATCGGCGCAGATCTGACCGTGATCCCGATGGCTGGATGGA
>JANONS010000384.1:0-4816 GCA_031420915.1 Armatimonadota bacterium | reverse complement strand
GCCCGCGCACCCCCTCCCGCTCCGCGAGGGCTGCGGCGAGGAGCATCAGCGCGCCGAGCAGATCGCGGTCCCCTGGCGTGACCCCGGCGAGCGAGGCGATGTGGCGCCTGGGGATCAGGAGCAGGTGCACCGGCGCCTGGGGGTTGATGTCCCTGATGGCGATCATCCCGTCGTCCTCATACACACGTTCGGAGGGGATCTCCCCTGATGCGATGCGGCAGAAGATGCACTCCGCGCTCATCAAGAACAGGTGCCCCCGACGATGAACCAGCACCGGGTGACCGTCGACTCCTTGAAAAACCGCAGCAACATCGTGGCCACCTTCGCCTGCCCCGATTGAGACGGGTGCGTGCCGTCCGCTTGAAGGTCCCTCTGCTCCCAGATCAGCCCATCCGAGCGCGGGGTCGCCCCGTCGCCCCACAGGTACGGCCCCCAGGCGATCCAGGGAGCGACCGTAGGGGAGGTAAGATCGCCGGCCCGCGGATCGACGATCCTGCCGCCCTGCTGCATCTGCTCGATCTGGGCCTGGATCACCCACTTCACCGCAAAGCCCGATTCATATGCGTAGGGCTCGGGGTTGAGCGGTGTGGTGGCGTAGCCTCCGTAGATCCGGCTGGAGATGAAGACCTGCTGCACATTCGGATAGCGGACCCGAAGCGCGCGGAGAATATGGCCCAGTTGAGTCTGCAGGGTGTAGGCGTCGGAGGAGGATGTGGGCAGCGAGGCCGTGGGGCGTGGATTCGCCACCTTCACCCAGACCACCTGGACCTGCTTTTCGCTGAGCCCCCGCGGCCGCAGGCCGGAATCGCGCACCCGGTCATAATCGGGATCGGTCGGCGAATCCCAAAAGGCGGCCGAGCGCCCGCCCGCTGCGCCATTCACGATGGCCAGGGCGGTATGGTTGACGGCCGAATCCGCAGCGGCCCGGCCCATGAACGTCCAGGGGGCGCAGGTGCCGTCGGACGGACTCGAACAGAACTCCTGCGTGGTGTTGGACATCCCGATGGAGAGCAGCACATACCTGCCCTCCCGGCTGGGGGTCCCGTTCACATCCAGCGCCTGGACGGCGTTGGACCGGGCCACCCCCACCGCGGCGTGAGGCCCGGGGATGCTGTTGCTGCCCCCGGGATACAGCCCGCCCGGAAACCCCAGGTAGGTCCCTCCCGCGAGATCGATCAGAGGGACGCGTCCGGCCCCCGGAGCCGCGGCGATCCAAGCCCCGCCGGTCCCGATGACGCTCACCACGCCAAGCAGCGCCGCGACGAGTCCAACCCGCACCCTCTTCATCACCATGACCTCCGGTATGGGCGAGCCCGATGGCCCATCCCCGAGCGATAGACGTCATGGGGGCCCGGCGCGTTTACGGGCGGGGGTGGCGCCATCACGCGGTCGGCCGCACCCGGCGCCGGTACATCTTCATGATCTGACGGACGGTCGTCGCATCCTCGGCCCCTTTGTCGTCCCGGTAGCGCCCGGTGAAACGAGGGAACCGGATGGCCAACCCGCTCCCCTTTCGAAAAACGTTCCACCCGGCAGTATGGACGGGGCTCTGCGTCATCTCCGCCCCCACGACCTCCAGGACCAGGGAGGGGGCACACCAGACATCCGGTTTCAGGCGCGTCTCGACGCGAGGATCCGGCTCCGGGCGAATCAGCGGCCGGAGGCGCCCGACCAGGCGCGTCAGGTCCTCGTCGGTGAATCCCGACCCGCATTTGCAGACGGTGCGAAAGCGGCCCGCCGCGTGGTCGTAGGCCGCCATCAACAACGCGCCGTACGCTCCCGCCCGCCGGCCGCGCCCGCGGAAGGCGCCCACGACCACCAGGTCCACCGGCTCGCTCAGCTCACTCTGGTACTCCCGCTTGAATTTGATCCACAACCATCCGCGGGCCCCCGCCTGGTAGACGCCGGACGGCGCCTTGCAGATCAGCCCCTCGCATCCGTCCTGGATCGCCTGCTCGAAGAACTCCAGGAGCGTGCGCGAGGATGTCACCATCCGGTAGGTGGCGACGCGGAACCGCTCGCCCGGAGCGATCGCACGCTCGAGGAGGGCGTGGCGGCGTTCGTACGACACCCCGGTCAGATCCCGACCGCCGATCGCCAGGACATCGAAAGCGAAGAGCGCGGTCGGAATCGCACGGGCCGCCTCGGCGATCCCGTACTTGCGGCGGCGGGGCATCAACTCCTGAAAGGGACGCAGGTCGCCGCTGCGAGGATCGATCGCCACCACCTCGCCCTCGACGATCGCCTCCCGCACCCGGAGGTGACGCTGCGCCAGCGCGACCACGTCGGGGTACTGGAGGGTGACCTGCTCCAGGCGACGGGAGAAGAGCCGCACCTCCCGGCCCCGCTTGTGGATCTGCAGGCGTTCTCCATCGTACTTGTATTCTGCGATGCAGCGGCCCCCGACTTTCCGCAGGATGTCCTGGGGGTCGGAGAGGCGCTCCGCCAGCATCGGACGGATCGGCTTCCCCACGACGAGGGGAGTCTTCCGCAGCGCCGCAAGCCCCCCGAGGGCGACCCGCCTGGCCACGTCGCCGAGATCGGAGGTCAGGTTATACGCGCGTTCCACCTCTCGCCGGTCCCCCCGCCCGCCGGCATAGGCGATGGCCAGCCCATCGAGGACGGTCGCATCCCCCACCCCGAGCCGCAGCCGTCCCGTCACCGTACGGATCAGGTACCTGGCCTCCAGCGGCGTGGCGCGCCGAAGCAGTCCGGCGACGGCCGCAAGCCGCACCGCCTGCGCCCCTGTGCCCTCCGCGCGGGCGGCACGGTCGAGTGCCCGATAGACCTCGTCAACTGTGAGGGTTGGCCGCCTCCTGCGATCCACGAGCACCGCCTCCGCCACCGTCCCCAGGTCGCCCACCCTGCCGAGGCGGCGGGCGATGACTGCCTCCCCGAGGCCCGTGGCCTGCGCCACCGCCCGCACGGCCAGCTTCTCCGCCACGCCGATCTCGATCCCCTCGTAGTCCGGGTAGAGTTTCCCCTGGGTGAGGTAGACGACCCGTCTGATCGCCGGCTTCGGGGTGCGGCGGAAGAGGTCGGCCAGGCCGTCGGTCATCTCCAGGCGCGAGGCGGTGCGCTCGATGGAGGCGTAGGCCTCGGCAAGCGTCTGATACTTCACCGCGGTATGCTTCGGGCATCACGCGGAGGATTCCCCCGCGGTCTTGACGCGCGCATCCCGCGCAGGGTTAATTGAAGCGTTAACCCGGAGGAGGAGCGCGCATGTGGGAGTTGCCCAAGGCGGTGAGTCTGGTGGCGGGGGCGGGCGAAGGCGCCACCGCGTTGAACGCCTTCGATCGCGCCCTGATGGATGCGGGGGTGGCGAATCTGAATTTCATCCGCGTCAGCAGCATCCTGCCTCCCGGCGCCCGCCTCGTGCCGTTGCCCACACTCTTCCCGGGGATGCTGGTCCCGGCGGTCTATGCCGAGATTGTCGGCCACACGCCGGGCGAGCGGATCGCCGCGGCCATGGGGATCGGCCTCTCGCGCGACCAGCACGGGGTGATCATGGAGCACTCCCACACCGGCACCGCCGAGCAGGCCGACACAATCGTGCGCCGCATGGTGGAGGAAGCCTTCCAGCAACGGGGCCTGCGGCTGGACGAGGTGGTCGTGGCGGCGAAGGAGCACGTGGTGCGGCGCGTGGGCTGCGCGGTCGCCGTGGCGCTCCTGTGGCCGGATCTGGAGCGATTGGAGGCGGGGAGGCGCGGAGGATGAGCGAGTGGCTGACGGATGTCGGCGGACCGGGGTTCGCCCACACCTACCGGATCGAAGGTGAACTCTACCGCGCGCGGTCCGCCTTCCAGGAGATCCGGGTGATCGTCAACCAGGACTTCGGCCGCATGCTGGTCCTCGACGACGCGGTGCAGACAACGGAGCGCGATGAGTTCATCTATCACGAGATGCTGGCCCACGTGCCGCTGCTCACCCATCCCGCGCCCAGGCGCGCGCTGATCATCGGGGGCGGCGACGGAGGGGCACTGGAGGAAGCGCTCAAGCATCCGCTGGGAGCGGCTGTGATGGTCGAGATCGACGGGGAGGTGATCAACGCCGCGCGGCAGTTCCTGCCCCAGATTCCCGGCGGAGCGTTCGAGGACCCGCGGACCCGCCTGCTGATCGAGGACGGCATCCGCTACCTGCGCCAGACCTCTGAAACCTTCGATGTCATCCTCGTCGACTCCACCGATCCCAAAGGACCCGCGGTGGGCCTCTTCAGCCAGGCCTTCTACGCGGACGCGGATCGCGTGCTCGGCCCTGATGGCCTCATCGCCGTGCAGAGCGGCTCCCCCCTCTACCAGCAGGACCTGATCCGAATGGTGCGGGCGAACCTCCAGGCGGTCTTCCCACACGTCGCGACCTATCTCGCCCCCGTCCCTACCTACCCCGGCGTCCTCTGGTCCTTCACCATCGCGTCCAAGCGCGCGGACCCGAGCGAGGTGTCGGAGGAGGCCGCGGCGCGGCGGACCGCTGCCTTCGGTCTGCAGTACTACACGCCGCAGATCCACCGCGCCGCCTTCCACCTGCCGCCCTTTCTCGCCCGCGACCTCGGCATCGAGGGATAGCGCGGCGTGTTTCTGGCGGCCCGCCCGCACACCGCCTCCCTTCCCTTCGCCGCCACGCTGCTGGGTGTGCCCTACGACCGCACGGCATCCTTCAGGTCCGGTGCGCGGTTCGGTCCGGCGGCGATCCGGTGGGCGTCGCAGTCCATCGAGTCGTACAGCCCCGTACTCGACCGCGATCTAGAGGAGGTCGTCTTCACCGATCGCGGGGATCTGGAGGTCGAGCATCTCTCCCCCGAGGTGATGGTCGACACGGT
>JANONS010000383.1:0-2529 GCA_031420915.1 Armatimonadota bacterium | reverse complement strand
GTCCCTATCGTCTAAATTACATAGCAACATAGATATATCTAAATTAAGAAGGAAAACGTGACCATGAACACTGAAGCACTCACCCCACAGTCCCCCGCCCTCGCTATGGTGGACGCCCGAGCTGCCCAGAATCAATCCTGCGACGCCGACGCGTTCCTGCTGGACGTGCGCGGTTTCGATGAGTTTGCGGCGGGCCGAGCTGAGGGCGCGGTCTGCATCCCACTTCCCGATCTGGAGCGGCGGGCGGGCGATCTGCCCACGGATCGGCCAGTACTGGTCATGTGCCAGTCAGGAGGGCGAAGCGCCATCGCCGCCGAGCGTCTTCGCGCGCTGGGGATGGACAATATCACGGATATTCAGGGCGGTTTTAATGCCTGGCGACAGG
The DNA here is from genome assembly GCA_031420915.1 of Armatimonadota bacterium. Classification (GTDB taxonomy): domain Bacteria; phylum Sysuimicrobiota; class Sysuimicrobiia; order Sysuimicrobiales; family Humicultoraceae; genus JANONS01. Next base: position 2,144 of record JANONS010000383.1, on the reverse strand, counting down.
CGGGATTGCCCACCGAGAAGCAGAGCAGCGCTATCCCCCTGGAGCGGCAAGTTCGGATCGCGGCGGGGGCGCTAGTTCTGGGGTTCTCGGTGCTGGGGTTCTTCATCAACATCGCCTTCTTCTACGGATCGGCGCTGATCGGCTTCATGCTGACTCTGACGGGAGCACTTGGCATCTGCCCGATGATGTCCATCCTGAGGCTGCTCCCCTGGAACCGCGTCGCATCCTCCTGCGCTAGGTAATGCGGCCTCCACGACCGGGACTCTGACTTGAAAGGAAATGCGACCATGTTCTTCAAACCCTATTACTTAGGCTGCCTTGCTCATGCCTCCTATCTGATCGGTGGCGACAACGGGGACGCCGCCGTCATCGACCCGCGCCGCGACGTGGACGAATACCTTGCCGATGCGGAGGCCGCAGGGCTGACGATCAAGCACGTCATCGAAACGCACCTGCACGCCGACTTCGTATCAGGCCATGTCGAACTAGCGAAACGCACGGGGGCGACCATCGTGCTCGGCGGGGCCACAACCGTGGACTTTGCTCACCGCACCGTCCATGAGGGTGATGATCTGGTGATGGGAGACGTGCGGCTTCATTTTCTCGAGACGCCGGGGCATACCCCAGAAGGCATCTCGATCCTGGCCTACGTGGGCGGCGTGGCAGACCCACGCATGGTCTTCACAGGTGATACGCTGTTTATCGGCGACGTTGGCCGCCCTGATCTGGCGGGCTGGCGCGGACACAGCGCCGAGGCGATGGCCCGCGCGATGTACCACACCCTTAAGGAGAAACTGCTGACCCTGCCCGACGCCACCGAGGTATGGCCTGCACACGGGGCGGGGTCGGCTTGCGGGCGGGCACTGTCCGATGAGCGCGTCTCGACAATGGGTCGGGAGAAGATACTCGACCCTGCACTCCGTCCCGTGCAAGACGGCGACGAGGAGGCTTTCGTTCGCGCCCTGATGGAAGGGCAATCGGCTGTTCCACCCTACTTCCCGCACGACGTGACCGAAAACCGCCAGGGAGCAGCGACGATGGAGGAAGTGAGGGCGCGTGGGCGCTCGATGACACCGCACGAAGTGGAAGCGCTCTCAGAAAGTGGGACGCTGGTGCTGGACACCCGCCTGCCTGAAGAGTTCGGGGCAGGGCACGTCCCTGGCGCGATCAACATCGGGCTGGACGGCAAGTTCGCGCCGTGGGTAGGCAATGTCCTGACGCCAGACGTCCCAGTGATCGTCGTGGCTGCGCCTGGGCGGGACGAGGAGACGGTAACACGGCTGGCACGAGTAGGCTACGAGAACGTGGTCGGCTGGCTGGAGGGCGGTATGGACGCCTGGCGCAAGGCGGGCGGCGAGGTGCAGGTGGTGCCGCAGATGTCGCCAACTGTTCTTCGCTCCCTACTCGACAGCGGCCAACCGCCGAAGGTACTGGACGTTCGCACGGACGACGAATGGGAGGCGGGGCACATTGACGACGCCCTCCACATCCCATTGAATGAACTCACAAGTCGGATTGGTGAACTACCCCCCAATCCACTGGTCTTGCTGTGCGGCTCGGGTTACCGTTCTTCCATCGGCTGCTCGCTCCTGCAGCGCACCGGGCGGCGGGACGTGACCAACGTGATCGGCGGATGGACCGCGTTGGAAGCCTTGGAGAAAGCCCGAACCCATGTCGCCTGATCTGTACCTGCACGACCTCCATCTGCATGATCTCCATCTGCATGACCTGCTACTGCCGCTGCTTGGACTGGTTACAGGGCTGCTGCTAGGAATGCTGGGGTCGGGAGGCTCCATCCTGGCCCTGCCTGCCTTCGTCTACGCAGCGGGCCTGCCCGTCAAGTCCTCGGTCGCCACCAGCCTCGCTGTAGTGGGGGCGACCAGTCTGATTGGGGCAATCCTGGCAAAGCGTCGGTGCAGCATGCACGGCTGCCCTGGTCAGGAGGTGGATGGTCGTGTGACCGCACTGATGACGGTAGGTGGGCTGGCGGGTGCGTTCCTGGGGGCACGGCTCTCAGCACTGGTGCCCGCTGAGACGCAGATGCTTTTGTTCGGCCTGGTCATGATGGGAGCGGCGGCGGGGATGCTGCGCCGCCGCCCGCAGGAGCAGCTCGCCCTCCCAACGGGGAAGACCGAAACTGCAAT
>JANONS010000382.1:0-9692 GCA_031420915.1 Armatimonadota bacterium | reverse complement strand
CGTGGCGCGGGTGGTGGTGGCCACCCGCGACCCGGATCCCCACGTTGACGGGCGAGGGATTGAGCGGCTTCGAGCAGCGGGGATCGACGTCGTGGAGGGGGTGCTGGCCCGGGACTCGCTGCAGATGAACGAGGCCTACGTGACACACCGGCGCACCGGGCTCCCCTTTGTGACGCTGAAATGGGCGATGAGTCTGGACGGAAAGATCAGCGCCCGCCGCGATGCGCCCACCACCATCACGGGAGAGACCGCCCGTGCCTACGCGCATGAACTGCGGAATACGCACGATGCCGTGTTGGTGGGCATCAACACCGTCCTGGCCGACGACCCGCAGCTGACCTGCCGGATCCCGGGAGGCCGGGATCCCATTCGCGTGGTGCTGGACTCACGGCTGCGTACGCCACTTGCTGCCAGGGTGCTCCACGTGGAATCGCCGGCTCCCACCCTGATCGTCACCTCGGAGGCGGTGTCCGCGGATCGTGTGGCGATCTTCCAGGCGACCGGTGCCGAGGTGCTGACCCTCCCGGGCCGCAGGCCATCGGTGCGGCAGCTCATGGAGGTGCTCGCAGGCCGGGATGTGCTCAGCGTCCTGGTGGAGGGCGGGGGGACCGTTCACGCGGCGGCGCTCGCCGAGGGGGTGGCGTGCAAGGTCATCGCGGTGATCAGCCCCGGGCTCATCGGCGGAGCCAAGGCGCCCACCGCGGTTGAAGGACCAGAGTCGCTCGCTGTGACAGGTCTGGTGCGTCTCACGGATGTCTCGGTGCGGCGGCTGGGGGATGACGTGCTGATCGAGGGATACCTGCCCCAGATCCCGTACGTGCAGCATGGGGCTGTCGCGGGCGAGGTGGACGCGCAGGCGGTCGGGAGCGCGGATGTTCACGGGGATCGTTGAGGCGATCGGGCGAGTGCTCGCCGTCGAGCGTGGCGACGGGGGAGCACGGCTGCGCCTCCGTATGCCGCCGGAGGTGGACGATCTCAGGCCGGGTGGGAGCCTGGCTGTGGACGGGGTCTGCCTGACACTGGTGGGGGTGGAGGGTGAGACGGTGGCGGCCGACATCGCGCTGGAGACGCTGCGCCGGACGACGCTTGGCGACCTCCGCCCCCGGCGCGGCGGTCAACCTGGAGCGGCCGCTCGCCGCTGCCGGTCGCTTCGGCGGGCACGTCGTGCAGGGACACGTGGACGGCGTCGGGACCATCACGCGGGTCGAGCGTGACGGGGAGGGGCAGTGGATGGAAGTGAGCCTGCCTGCGGGGCTCGCCAGGTTCGTGGTGGAGAAGGGATCGGTGGCGATCGACGGCGTCAGCCTGACGGTGGCCGCGGTCGAAGACAACAGGTGCGCGGTGGCGCTGATTCCGCACACCCTGGCGGTCACGACGTTGAGCAGCAAGGGACCGGGTGACCCGGTGAACGTCGAAGTGGACATCCTGGCCAAGTACGTGGCGCGACTTCTGGTCGCGCACAACGAGGCCAGCGGCGAGGAGGAGCGATGAGCGTATTTGCCACGATTCCGCAAGCCCTTGAGGAGTTCCGCCGGGGACGGATGGTCATCGTTGTTGATGACGAGGACCGGGAGAACGAAGGCGACCTGGTGATGGCCGCGGAGGCGGTGACCCCCGAGGCGGTCAACTTCATGACTCGCTTCGGCAGGGGGTTGCTCTGCGTCCCCATGACGGCCGACCGGCTGTCCCACCTCAACCTGCCGCTGATGGTCGACGAGAACACCTCCCGCCTGGGGACCATGTTCACGGTGTCCGTGGATGCCCGCGACGGCACCACGACAGGCATCTCGGCGTTCGACCGCGCGGTGACCATCAAGGCCTTGGCCGACCCCCGGAGCGCCGCGGAGGAGTTTGCCCGCCCCGGCCACGTCTTTCCGCTGCAGGCGATGGACGGCGGCGTGCTACGCCGCGCCGGGCACACGGAAGCGACGGTGGACCTCGCCCGATTGAGCGGCTTTGCGCCGGTCGGCGTGCTCTGCGAGATTCTGGCAGACGACGGCAGCATGGCGCGCCTGCCCAGGCTCGAGGTGTTTGCCGGCGAGCATGGATTGAAGATGGTCTCCATTGCCGACCTCATCCGCTACCGCCTCCGCCGCGATCCGTTCGTACGCCGGGAAGGGGAGACGCGGTTACCCACACACCACGGGGAGTTCCGCGCCGTCGTCTACGAAAACACGCTGGATGGAACCAGTCATCTGGCGCTTGTGCGGGGGGAGGTCGCCGGCAACGGACCTGTGCTGGTGCGCATGCACTCGCAGTGCCTGACCGGCGAGGTGTTCGGTTCCCTCCGCTGCGACTGCGGAGAACAGCTGCGCGCGGCCATGGAGATGGTGGCGCGTGCGGGCCGCGGGGTGATCGTCTACATCAGGCAGGAGGGGCGGGGGATCGGGCTCACCAACAAGATCAAGGCCTACGCGCTGCAGGACGGCGGCAAGGACACCGTGGAGGCGAACGTCCTGCTGGGGTTTCCGCCGGATCCTCGCGACTACGGGGTGGGAGCGCAGATCCTGGTCGACCTGGGGCTGCACGAGATCCGGCTCATCACGAATAACCCGCAGAAGCGAGCGGGGCTGGAGGGGTATGGGCTCGATGTCGTCGAGCGCATTCCACTCGAGATACCGCCGAACGCGGAGAACTACCACTACCTGAAGACCAAGCGCCACAAGCTGGGGCATCTCCTCTCGATCGAGTAGCGGTGTCTGACGTCCCCCGCTCCGCCACCTGGGAAGGCTCGCAGGACGCGAGCGGCCTTCGGTTCGGTATCGTGGTCAGCCGGTACAATGACTACATCACCACGCGCCTACTGGAGGGCGCCCGCGCGGTGCTTGCCGACCGGGGCGCGGCGGTGGTGGACGTCGTCTGGGTCCCCGGCGCGTTCGAGATCCCGCTGGTCTCGCGGCGCCTCGCTGCCTCCGGCGCCTACGATGCGATCATCGCGCTCGGCTGCGTGATCAAGGGCGAGACCGCGCACTTCGAGCGCATCACCCGGGAGGCGGCCGCGGGGGTGGCCCGGGCTGCGTATGACACGGGAGTCCCGGTCGCCTATGAGATCCTGAGCGTCTTCGATCCGGCCCAGGCGGCGGCGCGGGTTTCTCCGGACCGCAACCGCGGCCGGGAGGCGGCCTCCACCGCCATCGCGATGGCTACCCTTTTGCGGCAACTGAACGCGGCAGAGCGGTGAGCGCCTCTCCCGTCACCCTCTTCACCGGGATGCGGGCCTATACGCTCGAGAGCGCCCGGCCGGTGGTGGAGGCGATGGCCGTCGTTGGCGGCCGCATCGTCGCCACCGGCGAATGGTCGGCGCTGCGCGAGGCCTTTCCCACACACCACCGGATCGACCTGGGTGGTCGGACCGTCCTGCCCGGCCTGACCGACAGCCATGTGCACTTTCTCTCCTACGGACTGAGCCTGCGCCGGATCGATCTCGCAGAGACGCGCTCGCTACGCGACGCGGTTGAACGGGTCCGGCAGGCGGCGGTGTCCGCGCCTGAGGGGTCGTGGGTGCTCGGGAGGGGATGGGACAAGAATCTGTGGCCGGAAGGCCGCTGGCCCACGCGGGACGATCTCGACCCGATCAGCGGCGCCCATCTGGTTGCGCTGACCAGCAAGGACGGCCACCTGCTGTGGGTGAACTCGGCCGTGTTGCGCGAGGCGGGGATCGACCCTGCGACGCCGGATCCCAAAGGCGGTGAGATCGTCCGGGACGCCTCCGGACGGCCCACCGGTGTCTTGAAGGAGGAGGCGAAGGCTGCCGTCCACGCGGTGATGGCCCGGCCGGATTTGCGGGGAATGCGCCTGGCGGTCGCGGAGGCGACGGCCGCCGCGCACCGGATGGGGCTCGTCGGCATTCACGATATGGAGGGGCCGGATGCGTTCGCGGTCTTTCAGACGCTGCACCTGGAGGGAGCCCTCCGGGTGCGGGTGTGGATGACCATCCCCGCGGCGCACCTGGATCGCGCGGCCGCAGTCGGCCTCCGCACCGGGCTGGGGGATGACTGGCTGCGCGTGGGCGGCGTCAAGATTTTCGCCGACGGCACGCTCGGCTCGCAGACGGCCAGCATGCTGGAACCGTTCAGAGAGCAGTCCGCCAACGTCGGTATCCCGATTCACACGGCGGAGGAGCTATATGACCTCGTCGGCCGGGTGGTGCAAAGCGGACTCTGGCCCGTCATCCACGCGATCGGCGACCGCGCGAACCGCGGCGCGCTCGACGCTTTCACACTCCACCGGGTGGCGGCGCGCCAGGCAGGGGTGCGCTTCCGCATCGAGCACGTGCAATTGCTGCACCCGTCCGATCTCCCTCGCCTGGCCGCGCTTGGGGTGATTGCCTCGATGCAGCCCATTCACTGTACCAGCGATCGTGACATCGCCGACCGCTACTGGGGCGCGCGCAGCCGGACCGCCTATGCCTGGCGCTCGCTGCTCCGCATGGGCACGGTGCTGGCCTTCGGCTCGGACGCCCCGGTCGAGACGCTGGATCCCTGGCAGGGTCTCTACGCCGCGGTGACGCGGCGTCGCCCCGATGATCCGCGGGATGCCTGGTATCCGGATCAGGCGCTGACGGTGGAGGAGGCGATACGGGCGTACACGGTGGGCGCGGCGGTCGCCTCCGGCGAGGAGGAGGTGAAAGGGCGGCTCCTCCCCGGCCATCTGGCCGACTTCATCGTGCTCGACCGCGACGTCTTGCACGAACCCCCGGAGGCCCTCCTGCAGACGCAGGTGCTGGCGACGGTCATCGGCGGCGTGCCGGTCTTCGGGAGGGGCCCGCTGGTGGGCCTCGCGTCCTGAGCGGATGGCGCACGGAAGCTCGCGGGAGGAATCGTTGCCGGGCCGGAAGAAAGATGACCAGGACGTGGCGGCTACTCTTCTATCAGGAGGTGAAACGCGTGTTTGATCTAGTTATCCGCTGGATTCACATCGTGGCCGGGACCATCTGGATCGGCCTCCTCTACTTCTTCAACCTCGTGAACGTGCCGTCGATGAAGGTGATCGACGCGTCGGCGCGTCCGGCCGTCGTCACGACGCTCCTGCCGCGCGCGCTCGCATGGTTCCGTCACGCGGCATGGGTGACGGTGCTCGTTGGCTTCGTGCTCATCTACCGGCGGTACTGGCAGTTCGGCCACTTCATCGACACGGACAGCGCCAAGACCATCTTCTCGGGCATGATCCTGGGGCTCATCATGCTCGCCAATGTCTGGGGAATCATCTGGCCCAACCAGAAGAAGATCATCGCGGCCACAACGAAGGCCGAGAAGCCGAATCCCCAGTGGGGAAAGAACGCGCTTCTGGCGTCGCGGACGAACTTCATCCTCTCCTTCCCGATGCTCCTGTTCATGGGCAGCAGTAGCCATTTTCCCTTGGGCTGGGGCCACATCGTCATCTATGGTGGCATCGCGGCGGCCGTCGCAGCGGTGATCGTGCTGCGCGTCCAGAAGTAAGCCCCCGGTCCCAGGGGGCCGGCCGGTCCTGACCCTGGGTATAAGAGGGAGGGGACCCGGCTAAACGAAGGGACATCCCCGCACGTTACAGGAGCAGGAGGTATCTGTGGACCAGGAGGACGCAGCGCTCCTCGACGCCTTCAAAAGGGGCGAGGAGAGCGCCTTCACGGCCCTGGTGATCAAGTACCGGGAAACCGTCTACAGGTTTGCCCGGCGGATGATCACCAGCCACGAGGATGCGGCCGACATCGCCCAGGAGGCCTTCATCCGGGCGCACCGGGCGCTGCCACGGTTCGACGGGCGGTCGCAACTGCGGACCTGGCTCTACCGGATCACCGTGAACCTGTGTCTCGACTTTCACGAGCGGCAGAGGCGGCACGTCTGGGTGGATCTCGAGGAGGTTACCGCGGAGGCGCCGGTCGAGGCAAGCCCCGCCTACCAGGCGGAAGCCCGGTCCACCCGCGAGGCGGTAGCGAAGGCGGTCGCTGCCCTCCCGCCCAGGCAACAGGCGATGGTGACGTTGCGGCTCTACCAGGACCTCCCCTATGGGGACATTGCCCGGATCATGAGATGTTCCGAGGGGACGGTGAAAGCGACGATGTTTACAGCGCTGCGGAAGTTGCGGCGCATGCTGGAGACGGAATGGAGCGAGCGGCCACGGTGAGGTGTGAGGAAGCGCGGTTCGCGCTGCTCGATGTGCTGATCGGGCGGACTCCGCCGGATGTCCGGCGGGTGGTGGACGCCCATCTGGCCGTCTGTGGGGAGTGCCGGCAGGAGGCCGCTGACCTGGAAGAGACGATTGGGCTGCTCCGCCACGTGCCTGCTCCCGCGGTGCCGGAGGGCTTCTGGGCCGATTTCATGATCCGGCTGGAGCAGCAGATCGGGCGCGAGCCGGTCAGCATCGGCACCAGGCTGCGCCGCTGGCTTGCGACGCCACCGCGCGTCCTCGGCCCCGTGGCCGCGACCGCCGCGGTGGTGGTGATCCTGGCGGGGTCCGCCCTGCTGCGGCAGCCGGAGACCCTTCGCCCGTCGCCGCACGCGCAGGTGGCCCCGTTCCTGACCGAGTCGATGAAGATGTTCCTGCCGCGGCTTTCGGAGACGGTTCAGCTCTGGCAGTCCGGGCTGGGGACGCTGGACGCCGAGCCGCTGTTTGAACCCCCGCACGACTCACCGTGATGCTGCGCCGGGCGTTCATCATCGTGATCGGCGTGGTCCTCGTGGCGGTGCCCGCGCTGGGGCAGCCCACGCGGCTGCCCGAGGAGCGGGCCGGCCGCATCATCGAGGCGCTCCTCATCTGGCGGCTGGTCGATGAGCTGGACCTCACCGAGCAGCAGATCGCCCGCCTCTTCCCGCGCATCAAAGCCCTCAAGGAGATTCGCCTGGAGCTGGCGCGGCGCAAGAGGGATCTGGAGGTTGGGCTGCGACTGGCCCTGAACCAGCGCCCGCCGGACGAGGAGACCATCCGGATCAAGGTGGCAGAGCTGAATGCGCTCCGAGCGGAGACCGAGCAGCGGCGTCAGCGGGTGTTGCGGCAGATTGCGTCGATTTTCACCCTAGAGCAGCAGGCGAAGTTCGTGCTGATCCAGGAGCGGTTCGAGGCGGAGACCCTGCGGCTGCTGGACGATATCCGGCGGATCACCGAGCAGGCCCGCCCGCGGCCTCCGTAGCAGGCGGAGCTTGCCCATGGCGCCGTAGCGCTTCCTCCACGTCGCGGGCGCGCCACACCCGCCGGTTGTCCCTGGCAAAGATCGGCGGTGGGAAGTCCGGGCGCGCGGCGATCGTTTCCATGAAGGTGCGGGGCGGAAGGCCGAAGCGCTCGGCGGCCTCCACCGCGCTAAGCACCTCCTCTCCGGCCGCCACGAGCCGGCAGACGGCAGCCACAAAGGAGTCGGAGGCCGCGGGCCGGCGCAGCACAAGGTCGAGCGCGGAGATGCCCCTGGGGTGGGCTTGCTTGATCAGGTTACTATAGTGGCGCAACTCCTCCGGGTACCCGCGCAGGTGTCGGAGGACGAGCGTATCGCGCTGAAAGGCGTCTTCCATACCCGGACCCGGCAAAGGGGAACGCCATGCCCTTCCTCAACGCTCAGGACGCCGAGGTAATTCGCCGCCGGTTCGACGCCGACCTTGAGACGGACGTCCGGCTGCTGCTCTTTCTCCCCGCGACCGGGGGATTGAGTCTCCCCGGGGAGGATTGGGAGATGGCCGAGTACACCCGCCAGATCGCCACCGAGGTCGCAGCCCTCTCCGACCGGCTCCACCTGGAGGAGTACAGCCTGCTATCCCATCCTGAGGAGGCGCAGCGGTTTGGGATCCGTGAGGCCCCCACCATAGCCTTTCTCGGACGTGAGGATTACGGGGTCCGCTATCTGGGCCTGCCGGCCGGCTACGAGTTCGTCACCCTCCTCGAGGCGATCGTGGCGGTCTCCCGGGGCCGCGGCGAGCTGACGGAGGCCACGAGGAGGGTCCTGGCTGCCCTGCCCGGAGCCGTCCACCTCCAGGTCTTCGTCACCCCCACCTGACCGCACTGTCCCAGGGCGGCCAGGCTGGCCGCTCACCTGGCGGTCGAGAGTCCCCATGTCACCACGTCGATCGTCGAGGCCACGGAGTTTCCCGCCCTGGCCCGGCGGTACAACGTCTACGCGGTCCCCAAGGTCGTGATCAACGAGACCCATGAGTTTGTGGGCGCGCTGCCCGAACCCGAGTTTGTGACAGCGATCGAGCGCGCGGCAAGAGGGGCCGAGGAGGATCGTCAGGCGGAAGCCGGGGGAGCGGTGGAAGGAGACGCGACGCCCCTGGGGTCAGGTCCCGGGGGCGAGTATATCTGACCGGCCGGATTTCAAGCGACGGGCGATCGCCACCCCGAGCGGTGTCAGCGTATACCGCACCTGCCCCGTGCGCTGCTCGAAGTTGAGCAGTCCGTGGAGCCGGCCGTGCCAGCATCCCCGGGAGACCTGCAGCCCGTTGAGTCCGGTCAGGGTTTGAATCTCGGCGTGCGTGAGGGCGTGTCGAAACCAGGCCTGCTGGTCGAGGAGCGCGACCGCGATGTGCTCGGCCCATTCGTTGATGAGACTGCTTGGCGTCTTCGGAACGGCCATGATGTCGTTCGCGGCTCCTGTTGAAGAGGACGTGCCCATTTGCGGAAACCCGTAGACCTTTGCTCCCGAACCCCTGGTGGGCATCCGCATGGGCAGGAGGCTAGGTCCAGCGGGCGACGCCCAGCCCCAGCAGGACCCCCGCCACGGCGACGGAGAGGATCACGTAGTCCAGCCAGTAGTTGCTAGGCTCGCGCGGCTCCCGGCGCATGAGCCGGGTCATGACCTGCTCGGGCGGCACGAGTTGCCCTCCGTTACGGGTGAAGGAGGCCTGTACCCTCATCCGGATGCCCTCAACATTCGTATCCAGAATTGAAGCGGTGAGGCGACTTATTAGGCGTATCTGGCACGTTTCCTGCTAACGGATCGGGAAATTCCATGGAAATACAGGGCAAGTTTTTGGTAGCTTGCCCGTGTTGTCGCAGGCTCAGGTCGGTCGTCTGGCGGTGCCTTGAGGCGTCGATGAAGGGGGTGGAGGGGTCGATGAAGGGGAGTGGGATTGGTGCGGAAGGGGGGATTCGAACCCCCACGGGCTTTCGCCCACAGGCTTCTGAGGCCTGCGCGTCTGCCAAATTCCGCCACTTCCGCGCAGCGGCAGCGAGTGAAACACGGCGGGCGTGATCTGCCCGCCGCGTCACCCACCCCTCACGATAGCCACTCCAGCCCGGCGCTGTCAACGGGAGGCAGGTTGGGGGTTCCGGATTCCGCGATGCACCCTTGCCGGTCCGCGCCGGAATCGTTTGAGGGACCCATAAACCTTCATCGGAAGGATTGTGGCCTGGGAGGGGGGTCCCATAGAGTTGAGGATAGGTCAGTGGCGAGTGATGGCAAGACCAGCCAGGCCTGTTGTCAGGGCCTGGGACTGGGAGGGGAGTAGGGATGATGAAGCTCGCGAGGCTTGGCGTTCTACTCGTGGTGCTCATGCTGGCGGTGACCGCCTGCACCAGCGTGGCCCAGGTTGGCAGGAATGGCGGCCCTCCTAACACTCCACCGAACACTCCACCGAATAACCCGCCGGATGATGACCCCCGGCAGCAAGTACCTGAGGCTCCCATTCTTGTGCTTCTGGCGTCCGGGTTGCTCACGCTCGCAGCCTTTCGACGTCGCTCCACACGGCTGATCTAGCCAGAGAGGATTCTCATGCCCCCGGGGCCGCTGAACG
>JANONS010000381.1:0-2700 GCA_031420915.1 Armatimonadota bacterium | reverse complement strand
ACAGGTCCCATCGATGCCAGGACGTCGGGGGGAAAGGTCGCTGCGGTGACCTCCAGGCTGGCGAAGGGATTGCCGACCTCCGCCGGCACCCCCAGTTCCGCAGCGAGCACACGGGCGATGTTCCGGAGGCGCGCCAGCCCGCCCGTGAGGAAGATGTGGGAGACCACGGCGGCGCGCGCGCGCGTCTGATAGTAGTCCAGCGACCGGCGGATCTCCGTCACCAGATCTCCGATCTGGGGCGCGATGGTGTCGTGGATCCGCTGCACGGTCAGATCATCCGGGATCACGTTCTCGTCCAGGATCTCCGCCCGTTCCTCCAGCATGGTCTTAGCCGCCGTGGCATCCACGCTCAGCGTCTCCTGCAAAGCGTGGATCAGCGTATTCCCACCGATCGGGATGTTGCGGGTCAGCCGGAGGCGTTTGCCCTCCGTGATGATGATGTCGGAGGCCTCGGCCCCCAGGTCGATGAAGACCGCCGTGCGGGGCTCCCCTCCGCCCCCGATGAGGGACCGCAGGAGCGCAAACGACTCCACGTCCATGATGGCTGGCTGGAGGCGCGCGGCCTCCACAGTCTCCACGAGACGCTGCACGACATCTCGCCGCGTGGCGACGACGACGACGTCGAGCATCTTCCGCCCGTCCTCGCTCGACTCCCCCATCACCTGATAATCCATGTGGACGTCCTGGACGTTGTAGGGGAGGTACCGTTCGGCCTCATAGCGGACCGCTGCGGTCAACTCCTTTGCGGTCATCGGGGGGACGCGGACCTCGCGGACGGTGACGCTCTGACCGCCGGCCCCCACGACCACCCGGTCCGCCCGGATGCCCGCTTTGTCGAAGAGAGTCCGGATCTGCGCCCCGACCTCGTCCGGCGCCGAAGGGACGCCGTCACGGAAGGCCGAGGCCGGCGAGGGTACCGTAGCCATCTTGGAGAGGCGGTAGGTGCGTCCGCTACCGGTTAGTTCAACGACCTTCAGCCGGTCGCTGCCGATGTCGAGTCCAACCAGGGTCGGAGAGGATTTAAGGAAGCCCATAGGCGACCGCCTTTCGGCCTGTTCGTATCTTAGGGAGTATTCGACAGAAAGCGAAAAAGCCCTGCGGCGCGGCCGATCCGGCCCCGGGGGCCCCGCACGTAGCCCCGGCTCACGGTTAGGTCAGCTCCTGCCACACTCACCGTCGGCGCTGGCTCTGATGTCGGCACGGAGGTCGATTCGGACGTCGGCGGCGGGTCCGGCGTCCGCAATGATGGTAAAGCCCGATTGGGCGGGCCGGTAGCGTTGCATCCTTAATGCCCTCATGTCCTCCAGTACGCTGTGTACTTGCCCTGATCGGGGGATTCGTAGACGCTCGGTCCAGAGGGGGGTGAACTAGCGGGTGATCGTGATCCGCCCGATCACGTTGACCGTCACCACCCGCGGCTCCCCTTGGGGCGTGCGCAGGGTCACCGCGCCGGCGTTGGGGTTGCCGAACGGGGAGACGATCATCCAGCGGACGTCGGAATCGCAGGGGGCGCCAAAGCTGGTGCATTCGAGGTCGATCCGCGACGGGAAGAAGACATCCCTCAGATTTGTCCAGGGCCCGGCGGGGCACCCGCCGGCGGGCGTCCAGCTCCCCCCCGACAGAAACTGGATGTGGTAGTGCTCGCCAGGAGGATCAAACTCGATCCGCCAGCAGAGCCGCTCGGTGCGCGCCCGCTGCTCCACCCATCGCATGTCCGTCGCCAGCGTGCGCGCCGCCCCCACCAGCCGGCGGTTGTCGATCAGGCTGCGCCCGCCCACCGACAGAGCCAGCACGATGCCCATGATGGCCACTGCCACGACCACTTCCACCAGCGAGAACCCGGAATCGGTAGGCTGCACAGCCGCCTGCCGGCGGCCGGAGAGGTTCACGGCCGGGTGTTCTCTCCCCAGAGCGGGCGGTCGTACAGGATGTCAAACGGGAAGCGCGGCCACCGCGGCGCCACGTACAGGTCCGCGAGCGGGAAGAACGGGGGAGCGTTGTTGGTCTTGAAGCGCTGGTCATACGCCATCAGCCGATCGTACCCGGTTTCCGGCGGGACGAGGTCAGGGTTGAACCCACCCCACTCCCCGAAGTCCTTCTGCGCCACACCCCCCAACAAGCGCAGCCCTCCCTTGTCCGGGAGGGTGTCCCACCCCTTCACCCAGAACTTGCCCCAGGGAGCCAGGACGCCACCATCGATAAAGAGATTGTTCGGCGTGTCTGCGCCGACCACCGTCACGTCGCGCTGGGAGCAGGGCGTGCCGCCGGAGTCGGAACACCAGACATAGAGCCCGAGGATATTCGGAACCTGATCACTCGCCGAGTTGGGGGGCTGCTCATAGACCAGGTGGTCGGTGATCCGGATCTCGCCATCAGCGGCGATGGTCAGCCGCTGGTTGCGATGCACAATCCCATACAGACCGCTCTGAGGGTCTTTGCTGCTCGTGATGTCGCCTTCCACATAGATGATGCCGTTGAATCCCTTGTTCACATTTTGGGCAGGGCCGCAGGGGGCGGGTGGGAGGAGGCAGACCCTGGTGGTTGTCGCGTCGAGGATGGTGAACATCCTGTTGGCTAACGGCATGGTCGCGTGCTTCAGGATGACCACTTGCTTGCCGGCCTCCACGAAAAGCACCAGGTTCAGGAGCGCGGGAGCGCCGGGGACGGTGCCCTTGACGAAGATGCCGCCGCAACTTGGGG
>JANONS010000380.1:0-1911 GCA_031420915.1 Armatimonadota bacterium | reverse complement strand
CGTACGCGCGCACCGTCGCGAACGACAATACCGTGCGCCTCGAGGAACACCTGATCCAGATCCTGCCGGGCCCGGGGCAGCCCCTCACCATCCACCGCCTCACGCCCACGCCGACACCGCACGAGATCCGCGCGCGGCAGGGGCGGCCGCGACGCACCCCCCCGACCCGCGCGCGCCCAGCGGCCAGCGCGTCGACCCGCCCGCCCGCACCCCAGCCCTGGACGCCGGCGCCGGGCCATCCCTGGCATCAATACGCGCGCAGGGAACAGCGAAGGAAAGCACTCAAAGAGGCCGGAGTGTCATTTTCGTTGAACAGATACGATGACAGAATCGCTGAACTTAGACAGGCGAGGCTGTTCTCGGCTGAAGATGAATCGACTTTCGCTGCTCGAAACCTGGCGGGCCGGTCCTCGTCCGCTGATCGTCGCTCATCGCGGGGCGTCGCGGGCCGCGCCCGAGAACACGATCGTGGCCTTCCGGAGGGCCGTTGACCTGGGGGCGGATGGGATCGAATTTGACGTCCAGCGGATTGCGGACGGATCCCTCGTGGTCTTTCACGACGCCACGCTGGAGCGGACCACAAACGAACGGGGATCGGTGCAGGCTACCGCTCTGGCCGATCTCAAGGGTTTCGACGCCGGCGGGTGGTTCGGCGCCTCATTTAGAGGAGAGCAGATCCCGACGCTGGAGGAGGCGGTCGCCGCAATCCCTCCATCGGTGCGGCTCTTCGTGGAGATCAAGCAGGGCCCGGTCTTTGACGAGGAGATCGAGCGCGTGCTCGCGGAATCGCTGAAGCAGACTGGCGCCCTGGCCCGCTGTGAGGTCTCGTCCTTCGATCATGTCTCCCTTCGCCGGTTCAAGAGGGTCGCGCCCGAGACCCCGACCGGCATCCTCTTCAGCGGCCGACTGATCGACCCCGTGGCCGCGGCGAGGCTCGCCGGCGCTGAGGCGATGCATCCGGCATGGGATTTGATTCACCCCGACCTGATGCCGACGGCACATGCGCAGGGTCTGGCCGTGGTGGCCTGGACGGTGAACGCGCCCGAGGAGATGGAGCGGCTGGCAGCCATCGGCGTGGACGCGCTCATTACCGATGTCCCCGACGTTGCCCGCCGCGTCCTCGGCCGGTGACGGCGATGGGGACGGCGACGCTCGCGCCTGTCGCCGCGCGGGAGCAGCTGCTGCAACGCCTCGGCGCCGGGGTGGATGTCCTGGTCATCGGGGGAGGGATCACGGGAGCGGGAGTCGCGCTGGACGCGGCCTCACGAGGCTATCGGGTTGGGCTCGTCGAGCAGCATGACTATGCGGCAGGCACCAGCAGCCGCTCGACCAAACTCGTGCACGGTGGGCTGCGCTATGTGCCGCAGTGGCAGTTTGGTCTGGTGCGGGAGGCCCTGACCGAACGGGATCGGCTGCAGAGGCTGGCCCCGCACCTTGTCGCGCCTCTGCCGTTCCTGGTGCCGGTGTACCGGGGACTCCAGCGCCCCCTCGGCATCCGGCTGCCCGCGCCGGCCCGACCTTTCGCCGGCCTGGGGATTCGGCTCGGGCTGACCGGCTACGATCTGCTCGCACGGAGCGCGCTCGCTCACCGGTCGTTGACCGAGCGCGAAGTCTCGCGTTATGCGCCCGCGCTCCGCACCGACGGTCTGACCGGTGCCTTTCTCTACCATGATGCCCAAACTGACGATGTGCGGCTGACGCATGCCGTCCTGGCCACGGCCCGCCGCTACGGCGCCATCACGCTCAATTACGGTCGGGCGGCGGCCATCAGGTTTGAGGATCACCGTGCCCGGGTCACCCTGCTGGACCGCCTGAGCGGGCGATCTTTCGAAGTGGGGTCCCGTCACGTGGTCAACGCCGCGGGGATCTGGGCTGAGCAGGTCGCCGCGATGGCCGGGCCGGCGGGGTTTC
>JANONS010000379.1:0-1778 GCA_031420915.1 Armatimonadota bacterium | reverse complement strand
GTTATAATGTCCGTCTATACGTCGGCAATTAGTGTCCCTCAGCGGGCTACCCCTTCTTCTTCGGGGCGCTCTCGAGACGTCTCCCCACCGACACCACCCCTCTCACCGCCTCCAGCTTCGTCAGCAGCCGCGTGAGCTGCTCGATGCCCGTCGTCTCCAGCGTTACGGAGATCGTGATCCGGCCGTCGTCGTGCTCCTGCGTGTGGACGCCCACCATATTGACCCGCTCTTCCGCCACCATCGTGGTGATGTCGCGCAGCAGCCCCACCCGGTCCCACGCCTCGATCCGGACGGCCACCGGGTAGAAGTGACCGCGACGCCCCCACTCCACGTCGACGAGCCTTTCGCGCTCGTCCTCGTTCATGATGTTCGGGCAGTCGCTGCGGTGGATGGAGACGCCTTCGCCCCGCGTCACGTAGCCGATGATGTCATCGCCGGGGACGGGGTTGCAGCAGCGGGACAGGCGGCTCAGTAGATCCCCGGTTCCCAGCACGCGCACGCTCGTCGTGTAAGTCTCGCGGGCCGGCGCCTCCGGCCGCTCCGCCACCGCCTCCTCCTCCGGCTGCAGCAGCGGCGCCAGCTTGGCCGCCACCTGGTGAGTGCTGATTTCGCCGTACCCCACCCGCAGCACGAAGTCTTCCACGTCGTCGAACTTGAATAGCTTCAGCAGATCCGCCTCGACGTCGGACATACCCACGCCCAGGCGGTGCAGCTCCTTCTCCAGCATCTCCCGCCCGCGGGCGATGTTCTCCTCCCGCTCCAGCCGCTTGAACCACTGCCGTATCTTGCCGCGGGCGTGGCTCGTCCGCACGTAGCCCAGGTTCGCGTTCAGCCAGTCGCGCGAAGGCCCCTTGGACGACTTGCTCGTCATCACCTCGACCACGTCGCCGTTGTTCAGCTCCGTGTTCAGCGGCACCAGCCTGCCGTTCACCTTCCCGCCCACGCAGGTATGCCCCAGGTCGGTGTGGATCCGGTACGCGAAGTCCAGCGGCGTCGCCCCCTTCGGCAGGTCCTTCACCTCACCCTTCGGCGTGAACACGAACACCTGGTCCTGGAAGATGTCCGACTTCACGGCCTCGACCAGCTCCTCCGCCAGCGCGATCTCCCGGTGCCACTCCAGGAGCTGCCGCAGCCAGGCCAGCCGCTCCTCGTAGTGAAGGTCCCGCTTGGAGCCCTCCTTGTAGCGCCAGTGCGCGGCCACCCCGTACTCCGCGCTCCGGTGCATCTCGTACGTGCGGATCTGCACCTCCAGCGGCCGCGTGTCCAGGCTCATCACCGTCGTGTGCAGCGCCTGGTACATGCTCTCCTTCGGGTTCGCGATGTAGTCGTCGAACGCCCCCGGCAGCGGCCGCCACAGCCCGTGGACGACACCCAGCGCGCTGTAGCAGTCGGTCACCGTTTCCACCAGGATGCGCACGGCCAGCAGGTCGTATATCTCGCCAGGCCCCCGCCTCTCCGAGGCGTACTTCTCGATCTTCTGGTAGATGCTGTAGATGTGCTTCGCGCGACCCTGGATCTCGGCCTTGATCCCTTGCTTGGCCAGCTCCTCGATCAGGATCTCCTTCACCCGCGCGACGTAGCGTTCGCGCTCATCCCTCTTGGCGTCCAGCATGCCGGCGATGGTCTTGTAGCCCTCGGGGTCCAGGTAGTGGAACGCCAGGTCCTCAAGCTGCCACTTCATCTCCCAGATGCCCAGCCGCGAGGCCAGCGGCGCGTATATCTCCATCGTCTCGCGGGAGATGCGCTGCTGGTCCTCCGGCGGCAGGGCGCTCAGGGTG
>JANONS010000378.1:0-1925 GCA_031420915.1 Armatimonadota bacterium | reverse complement strand
ATCGCGGCAAGGACGATCCCGCCAGCCATGCCTACCGGTTGACCCCGCGCAGCCGCATCATGGCCGGGCCGCCGGGAGTGGCCTACGTCTACTTCACCTACGGCAACCACTTCTGTGCGAATATCGTCACCGAACCGGAGGGCGTCCCCGCCGCGGTGCTGCTGCGGGCGCTGGAGCCGCTGGAGGGCATCCTGCTGATGGCCACCCGGCGCGGGGTGAATGTGCGCGGAGAGACGGATCTGCGCAGCCTGGCCTCCGGCCCGGGGCGGCTGACCAAGGCCATGGGCATCACGCGCATGCACAACGGGTGGGACCTCACCCGCCCGCCGCTCTTCATCGCCGACGGCCGCCCTGGTCGCCGGAGGATTGCGACGGCCACCCGCGTGGGGATTCGTCGGGCTGCCGACCGGCCCTGGCGGTACTACCTCCGCGATAACCCGTACGTGTCGCGGTTGCCGCCTACTCGTAGCGCAGCGCCTCGATCGGGTGGAGCTGCGCGGCCCGCCAGGCGGGGTAGACGCCGAAGATGACGCCTACGAGGACCGAGAAGCTGAAGGCCAGCACGACCACCGGGAAGGTGGCGGCCAGCGAGGGGGCGCTCTGGAAAAGGCGGGAGGAGATCCCCCAGGAGACCGCCAGCCCCGCCGCCATCCCCAGAACGCCGCCCACCAGGCTGATCCCGATGGCTTCAATCAGGAACTGGGTCAGGATATCGATGCGCCGGGCTCCCACCGCTTTGCGGATGCCGATCTCCCGCGTCCGTTCCGTCACGGAGACGAGCATGATGTTCATGATGCCGATCCCGCCGACGACCAGAGAGATCGCCGCGATACTGCTGAGCGCGATCGTCAGAATCCCCAGGATGGCGTTTAGCGAGGTGAGGAGCTGGCTCTGGCTGAGGACCGTGAAATCCTCCTCGCCGTGCTCGCGGAGCAGGATCCGCTCCGTCTCGCGCGCGGCCCGGGGGATAGACCCGGCATCCCTGGCCCGCACAAAGATGAATGAGGCGTAGTTGACGTTGAACAGTTGCTGCGCGGTGGTCAACGGGACGTAGGCGCGGTCGTCGAGATCGACCCCGAAGATTCCCCCTTCAGGCTGGAGGACCCCCACGACCTCGAAGGCGCGCCCGTTGATCGTCATCCTCCGGCCCAGCGCCAGAGCAGGCGTGCGGAACATGCGCGTTGCCAGGACCGGTCCCAGGACCGCGATGCGCTTGCGGCTGACCATATCCGAGTCTTGGAGGAAGCGCCCCGTCTGGACGCTGAGGCTGCGCACCGGGAGCAGCGCGGGAGTGGTCCCGATCACCGTGGTCGTGGTCTTTCGCGCGCTCACCGTGACGTCGATCGACGTCTGCAGGAATGGCGCCACGCCAGTGACGGACGCGGCCCCCTGGGCGATCGCCCGCGCGTCCTCGTAGGAGAGGGTGAACCGGCCCTCCTCGGTCGGGAAGGGGGATCCCTCTTTGGCCTTGCCGGGCAGCACCCACAGCAGGTCGGGGCCGAGGCTGGCAAACTCGCCCACCACGCTGCTCCGCGCCGTCTGTCCCACCGAGACCAGGGTGATCACGGCCGCCACGCCGATGATCACGCCCAGCATCGTGAGGAACGAGCGCAGCTTGTTGGCGCGCAGGGCCTCCCACGCGATGGCGAAGGATTCGAGGAGATCCATCAGCGGGCGAGTTGCTCGCGCGCCTGGACAGGGTGCGGGACGGCTTCATCCCGCACCAGATGCCCGTCGCGGAGGAAGAGGATGCGGCGGGCATGGGCGGCGAGGTCCCGATCGTGTGTGACCATCGCAATGGTCATCCCGCGCGCGTTGAGGTCCTGAAAGATCGCCAGGATTTCCTCTCCCGAACGGCTGTCCAGATTTCCCGTAGGTTCGTCGGCGAGCAGGATGGTGGGCTCGTTCACCAGCGCGCGCGCGAT
>JANONS010000377.1:0-3120 GCA_031420915.1 Armatimonadota bacterium | reverse complement strand
CAGATCAGGGCGCGCCTGGTCAATGAGGGAAAGGGCCTCGTGGGCATCCCTCGCGGTGAGGACCTCGAGCCCCTGTGTCCCCAGCACCCGCTTCAACAGGTTCCTGGCTCGCGTGTCATGGTCCACTACCAGCACGGTGCCCTGCATGCTCGTCCTCAGCGCCAGAGTGCCCGGCCGAGCAGATTGAAGCCAGAGGCCAGTACCAGCAGCAGCACAAGCGTGCGGAAGCGGTCGTGGGACAAACGCTCGCGCAGCCGAATTCCCATCCAGGTGCCCGCGAGCATGGGCACGCACAGCAGGAGCGGCACCCAGAGCAGCGCTCCGCGGTAGATGCCGAGCTGGATATAGGTCACCACCTGCGCCGATGTTCCTACGAGGAAGAGCGCCGTAATCCAGAAGACGAATTCATCCCTGGCCAGGCGCATGCTGTCCAGATAGGCGGCGAGGAGGGGCGCGTAGATCGTGGTGGATCCTCCGAGGAGACCGGCCGCGGCGCCTATCCCAGCGCCCATCGCCGGCTGCGCCGTGAATGGGATACGGAGGGGAACCTGAATCAGGGATGCCCCCGCATACCCCACAGCGAGGGCCCCGAGGATGAGGGCCAGCACGCGAGTGTTCATCAGGTGCATCAGACGGGCTCCCGCGACGGCTCCCAGGATCAGCCCCACCCCCAGCCAGACGAACTGCCGAAAGCGCGCCGTCGAACCGCCGCCCTGGAGGACCATAAACGCGTTGCTCACAACCGTGGGCACCGCCACAATGATGACGGCCGCATGCGGGCCCACGAAGTTGGCGACGAGCGGGACGGCAATCAAGGGGAAGCCCATGCCCGCCACGCCTTTGACCAGCGCCGCAGCGAAGATGATGAACGCGACGATGATGAGCGTCGGCGGCGGAAACCCGGGGAAATCCATCTCCATCCTTTGGAAAAGCTCCCGGAGGGACACCCTCTAGGGGCTGAAACCCGCGTCAGGACTGGATGGTGGGCGCTGGAGGACTTGAACCTCCGACCTCCTCTGCGTCAGAGAGGCGCTCTTCCTCTGAGCTAAGCGCCCGGACCGCTCACCAGATCTCCATCAGTATATCACCGCGAGGGTTTCCCGACCGCGAGGCCGACGAGCCGCGCGGCCAGCGGGACAGCAACGATGACCCCTACGGCCACCTGGACGACGTTGAAGGGCAGTTCGGTGAGTGCGGCACCGACAGCCGCCGCCGGGGACGCCGCGAAGCCCAGCACACGGAAGAAGAGCACCTGGCTCAGAAAGTACCCGGCCACCATCAGGGCGCCGCCGATGATCGTGGCGCGGAGGCGCGCGGCGGCGGTCCGTCCGGCCAGCCGCCCAACGACATAGCCCTCGATGCCCTTGATCACCAGCGTGAAGGGCGCATACTGCGGCGCCACCGCCAGGTCCGCGAGCGCCGACCCCGCACCCCCGGCCAGCATCCCCACGATCGGGCCGAAGACGAAGGCGGCGATGTAGATGACTACCTCTCCCAGGTTGAAGAAGCCCTTCGTCGCGGGAATCGGGATCACCGTGTATCGGGTCACCACAAACGTCAGCGCGACGAAGATCGCGGCTGCCGCTAGATCTCTGGTCTTCACGACGACCACCTCGCCCTTTCATAAGGTTCAATTCGGGGGCTCAACGGGTCAGCGTCTCATCCGACGTATTCGGCGGGCAAAGCGCCAGGGCCTGCCACCGGCGCCTCAGACCGCCCCGCCGAGAGGATAACGTCGCGGGTCGGAGAATTACCCAGCGTCCACCTGATGCGAGAACATTCAGCCTGAGGAGGGGAAAACGATGAGCACGCGCCGTGTGGGGTTGTGGGCGTCTATTCTGGTAGTCGTGGTCTTGATCGCGGTGGGGTGTCAGCGGCAGCAGGCGCAGCAGCGTACCATCCGCGTGGCCACTGACGCGACCTACCCGCCATTCGAGATGCTGGATAAGGATAAAAACCTCGTCGGGTACGACATCGACCTCATCAACGCGATCTGCGAGCTGGCGAAGTGCAAGGCGGAGCTCAAGTCCACCGCCTGGGAGGGCATTTTCCCGGCGCTCATCAAGGGCGACTACGATGCGGTGATCTCCGGGGTCACGATCACCGCCGAGCGCGACAAGACGGTGGACTTCACCACGCCCTACATTGAGGTAGGACAGGTTGTGCTGGTGCGCGCCGATGAGACGCGCATCGGCGGGGTCGCCGACCTGGCCGACAAGACGGACGCCGTGCAGATAGGCACCACGAACGACGAAACCGCGACGGCGATGCAGAAGGAAGGCAAGATCAAGGCGGTCAAGCGGTTCCCCGACTTTGCCAAGGCGGTGCAGTCCCTCCTGGCGAAGGACGCGGACGCGGTCATCATCGACAACACCGGCGCGTCCGGCTACATGGGCACCAACCCGGGCAAGCTGAAGCTCGCCGGCGAGAAGTTCACCAGCGAGGGCCTGGGCATCGTGGTGCGCGAGGGGGACAAGACGCTCCAGGACGCCTTCAACGCGGCACTCAAGACGTTGAAGGAGAACGGCACGCTGGACAGGCTGTATCAGAAGTGGTTCGTGGAGTGGAAGCCGTCCTGAGGGCTTGACGAGACTCTTCCCCTCCGCCCTGGACCGCATCCCATGGTGGGCGCTGCTGCTGACCCTAGGCGGCCTGCTGGCGCTCTACGGAATTCTCCACTCTCCTGTCTACATCGAAACCTATCAGTTCCTGGCCTCCGGCGTCGTCGTCACCATCCAGGTGGCGGTCACCGCCTACGCTCTGGCCATGGTGCTGGGACTCGTCGCCGCCCTCGCACAGCTATCGAAGCGGACGGTGCCGTACACACTGGCGCGGCTCTACATCGAGGTCATCCGCGGCGTGCCGCTCCTGGTGCAGCTCATCTACATCGCGTTCGTGGTCACCCCGGCGCTCGCCGACCTCACCGGGATCCGGTGGTTCCGCAACGACATGGTACGGGCGACGTTAGGGCTCGGAATCGGGTACGGGGCCTATCTGGCGGAGGTCTATCGCGCGGGCATCGAAGCGATCCCCCGCGGGCAGACCGAGGCGGCCAGGTCGCTCGGGATGTCCCCGTGGCAGGCGATGCGCCACATCATCCTGCCGCAGGCGATCCGGGTC
>JANONS010000376.1:0-11090 GCA_031420915.1 Armatimonadota bacterium | reverse complement strand
CCCACCCCCGCCCCCCGCGGCCCCCACCGGCCGGCCCCGCTGACCGCTGTGCAGACATGCCAGCCGGACCCCGCACCGCAGCGCCCGGCCCCGCTCGGTCGCGGAGAGGCCGCACCCCTGCCCGTGGCGCGTCCACCCACGAGGCCGGGCCCGTCCGTGCGCAGGCGTCCGCCCTCCCTCGTCGTCACCCTTCCGCTTGACAGGCTCTTCATCCGCTCCGTACCGTGGGTGTGTGGCCCTCTAGCCGGTGCAGCGTCGGACAGGCAGAAGCGGTCGGAATCATCGCTGTCCCCGGAGGGAGGACCGATAAGGGCCTTTATGGTGCCTACGCTCCGTCCGAGAGGGAGGACCGATAAGGGCCTCTATGGTGCCTACGCTCCTTTATGGTGCCTACGCTCTTCTCCGCTTTGACTGTGACGGAATGGGATGGTACTTTGAACGGATATCGATAGGAGAATTATGGAATTCCTGTGGGATTGGTTTCACCGCATTTATGACGTCGAGTCCCTGGTCAGGGTCGGGGGCCTCGCAGCCTTGACGGTCATCGTGTTCACGGAGACCGGACTTCTCATCGGTTTTTTTCTCCCCGGGGACTCGCTCCTGGTGACCGCGGGCCTCTTCGCGGCCAAGGGAGATCTCAACATGTGGAGCCTCAATATCGTCCTCAGCCTTGCGGCCATACTGGGAGACAGTGTCGGATACGGCATCGGCGCCAAAACGGGCCCTAAGATCTTTACCCGCGAGAACTCTCTGTTTTTCAACCGCAGGCATCTCATGACGACGAAGGACTTTTACGACCGCTACGGTGGATTCACTATCGTCATTGCCCGCTTCGTCCCCATTATTCGAACCTTCGCCCCGGTCTTGGCGGGCGTCGGGGCCATGCCTTACAAGCGTTTCCTTGCCTATAACGTGTGTGGCGGCATCGGATGGATCATGTCCACGACTTTCGCGGGCTACTTTCTGGGAAAAATGATCCCCAACATCGAAGACCACATTCACACGGTCATTGCCGTGGTTATCTTCCTCTCGCTTCTTCCCGTCATCATCAAGGTCGGTCGGGAAAAATGGAAAGTCGGTAAAAAGGTCGGCTCAGCGTAAATCCTCTCCAGACTCGCCCTGCTACTCACGGAATTTGATGGATATTCGGCTCACGGCCGTCGTTCTAGGGATCGTCGAAGGACTGACCGAGTTTATTCCAGTCTCTTCGACGGGCCATCTGATCGTTGCTGGGAATCTACTGGGATTTGTCGGTGAAAAAGCGTCTACGTTTGAAGTCGCGATTCAACTGGGGGCTATCCTATCGGTTGTTGTCCTCTACTGGGACCGGTTCCTAGGCTTGGTTTATCAGAGAGGAAGATCGAGGTCCGATTCCGTATCGGCCCTGTCGGGCTGGCCGGGTATCTGCCGGATCGGCATCGCCAGCCCTCGCTGTGGCGGCCGCAGGCGCCTCATCGCGACCATCGCAGACCCCCAGGGCATCCACACGATCCTCGCCCACGTGGGGCGCTCGACTGAGAGCCCCCACCCCCGCCCACCTCGGCCCCCTCCGGCCTGCCCCGCTGACCTCTGTGCTGACACCATGCCTGCCTGACCGCGCTCCTCAGCGCCCTGCCACGCTCGGTCGCGGAGAGGCCGCACCCCTGCCCGTGGCGCGTCCACCCAGAGGCCGGGCCCGTCCGGTCGCAGGCGTCCGCCCTCCCTCGTCGTCACCCTTCCGCTTGACAGGCTCTGCATCCGCTCCGTACCGTGGGTGTGTGGCCCTCTAGCCGGTGCAGCGTCGGACAGGCAGAAGCGGTCGGAATCATCGCCGTCCGAGAGGGAGGACCGATAAGGGCCTTTATGGTGCCTACGCTCCGCCGACGGGGAACCGTGAGTAGGGGGCGTACGCGTGACGGCGCGCGGCCCGCGCGAGCGCATCGACCTCCGCAGCGGTGGGGCGCCGGGCAGACCGGTGGCGCATCAGTCTTCGAGCGTGACCGCCGGTTCGGCCTTCGTGATCTTCACCTGCGCGATGCGGTTGCCGTCGACCTGTTCGACGGCCAGCTCGACGCCGTCGTACGCGACGCGCTCGCCCTGCGTGGGCACGTGGCCGAGCAGGCTGACCACAAACCCCCCGACCGAGTCCACCTCGCCCGCCGGCAGCGTGAGATCGAGTGCGGCGTTCACTTCCTCGAGGTTAACGCGGCCGTCGACCAACGCGACACGCTCGTTGAGGACCTTGATCGGAGGTTCCTCGACGTCGTACTCGTCCTGGATCTGTCCCACGATCTCCTCGAGCAGGTCCTCGATCGTGACCAGCCCCGCGGTGCCGCCGTACTCATCCACCACGATCGCCATGTGGACCTTCTTGCGGCGCATCTCGCGGAAGAGCTCGTCCAACCGCTTGCTGTTAGGCACGAAGTAGGCCGGCCGCACGAAGTCGCGCACGGTGCCCGCGAGCCGGCCCTCGCGGAACGCCGACAGGAGGTCCTTGACGTGGATGAGTCCCACGATCTGATCGACGGTTTCGTGGTAGACAGGAATTCTCGTGTGCGCGTGGGTCCGCACAACCTCCAGGATCGCCTCGATCGGATCGTCGGCCTCGACGCAGACCATGTCGATTCTGGGCACCATGACCTCGCGGACCACCGTATCCCCAAAGGCAAAGATCGAGTGGATCATCTCGCGCTCATCCTGCTCGAGCACGCCCTGTTCCTCGCCCATCCGGACGAGCAACTGGATCTCTTCTTCGGTCACCATCGGGGCGTCGGGCCGGACGCGAGCGCCGAACGGCCGGGAGAGTAGGTTCGTGATGAACGAGAACACACGGATGATCGGCGTCAGCAGCACCGACAACCACAAGACCGGGCGGGCCACCACCAGCGATAACCGGTCGGCGTGGTGGGCCGCGACGGATTTGGAGACGATCTCCACGACGACCAGCAGGAACGTGGCAAAGACAAACGCGGCCACCGGCCCATATTCCACGCCCAGCAGCACGATCAGCGTCGTGGTCACCAGGACGGTGACGGCGGCGTTGACAATGTTGTTGCTGATGAGCAAGGTCGAGAGCAGGCGGGCCGGGCGCGCGAACAGGCCAAGCGCGACCCGGGCGCTCGTGTTCCCCTTTTCTTCCAGGTGCCGGAGTTTCAGGCGGTTGGCGGCGAAGATCGCCGTCTCCGCGCCCCAGAAGAGCGCCAGGAGCAGCATCAGGAAGCCCACGAGGACCAGCGTACTGGCATAACTTGAAGCGTCCAAGGAGCGTTTTGCCTACCTTTGTGGGGCCAGGGCGGCCCGGCGGAATCCTTGAGGATTATACCACAAGGGTTCCGGGGCGAGACCCTCTACGGCTGGCTCGGCCACCGGATGCGCCACGGGCCCGGCTGGCTCGCCACCGCCACGGCGGCCCCATCCCCGGCGAGCCCGACGAGATCGATGCGGTCGCCGCCGACCGACAGACGATGGCCGGCCAGTTTCGACACGCGCAGCGGCAGCGCTCCGATCCGCCGGTCGGTCCGAAGCACGAACTGGCCGCCCTCAACAGTGTAGCCTTCGGTGGGGAGCCCGGCCCCCTGCGAGGAGAAGCGCATCGCCACCAGATGCAGCCCGTCCGGCTCGGCGCGGAACACCTCGATAACAGGGGTCCGTTCGACCGAATGCGTGTAGCTCAACTCGATGAGGCCTCCGGGGGATCCCACCCGGCGCCACAGGACGCGGCCCGTCGCGGTATCGGCAACATGCACCTCGATCCCCGGTCGATCGAGCAGCACTGTGGCCGCGGCCATGGCGACCGCGGCCATAGCGACCGCAGGGACAACCAGACTCCGCCGCCGGCCTATCGCCCCCGGACTCCCCGCTCGCGGTAGTAGCGATCCGCACCGGGATGGACGGGCACGGGCATGCCGTCGAGCGCCTTGTTCAGATCGAGGTCCCGACCCCGTACCGTGGTGAGTGGCCCCCTAGCCGGCGAAGCGTCGGACAGGCAGAAGCGGTCGGAATCATCGCCGTCCGAGAGGGAGGACCCCGTCCGAGAGGGAGGACCGATAAGGGCCTTTATGGTGCCTACGCTCCCTGGGCTCCTACGCTCCTGAACATCCCCGAGACGCGCTACGCGCGAAGCGCCGGCGTCAACATCGCCTACCACGCCTTCGGCGCGGGACCCTTCGACCTCGTCTACGTCCCAGGCTGGGTGTCGAACATCGAGATGATGTGGGAGAACCCGCGCCTCGCGAGCACCCTCGAGCGCGTCGCGTCGTTCGCGCGCGTGATCACGTTCGACAAGCGCGGCACCGGCCTGTCCGATCGCGTCACCGAGTACCCGACCCTCGAACAGCGCATGGACGATGTGCGAGCGGTCATGGACGCGGTCGGCTGCGAGCGGGCGGCGCTCTTCGGCCACTCGGAAGGCGCAGGCATGTGCATCCTGTTCGCCGCGACGTACCCCGCGCGCACCCGCGCACTGATCACGTACGGCGGGTTCGCGAAGCGGCTCAAGACGCCCGACTACCCGTGGGCGCCAACGCTCGAGGAGCGCGTGGCCGCGGCCGACTCGCTCGAGCGGAGCGGATGGGGTGAGATCGATCTGTCATTCTACGCGCCGAGCCTGGCCGGGGACGAGCAGATGGCCCGCTGGTTCGCGTCATACCTGCGGCGCAGCGCGAGCCCGGGTTCGGCCGCGATGCTGCTTCGGATGAACACCTTCGTCGATGTGCGCTCAGTCCTCGCTTCGGTTCGCGTGCCGACGCTGATCCTGCACGCGATCGGCGACCGGGACGTCACCCTCGGTGACGCTCGGTACCTCGCGTCCAACATCCCGGGCGCGAAGTACGTGGAGCTCCCGAGCGGCGACCACACGTGGTGGGTCTCGCACCAGGACGAGATCATCGCCGAGATCCAGGAGTTCCTCACCGGCGTCCGGCCGGCCCCTGAGGCGGACCGATTCCTCGCCACCGTGCTCTTCACCGACATCGTGAACGGGACGGCCAAGGCGGCGGAGCTTGGCGACCGCCGCTGGCGCGACCTCATCGAGCGCCACCACGCCCTCGTGCGCGAGCAGCTGCGGCGCTTCCGCGGAACGGAGGTGGACACCGCCGGGGACGGCTTCTTCGCCACGTTCGACGGGCCCGCGCGCGCGGTCCGCTGCGCGCTCGCGGTGCGCGACGGCGTGCGGAGCCTCGGCATCGAGATCCGCGCCGGACTGCACGCCGGCGAGTGCGAGGTCATCTCCGAGAAAGTCGGGGGCATCGCGGTGATCATCGGGTCGCGCGTACGTGAGCGAGCCGACCCGGGCGAGGTGCTGGTGTCCAGCACGGTGCGCGACCTCGTCGCGGGGTCGGGCCTCTCGTTCGCCGACCGCGGCGTTCACGCGCTCAAGGGCGTTCCCGACGAGTGGCGGCTCTTCGCCGCCACCGGCACTCAGCAATTCTCAAATTGACATATTCGGATCTGCCGCGCACGCTTGCCCCGTGGCGAGAAGTGCCGGCGGGCCGCGCCCGCTAGGAGCGGGATTTCGCGCGTGTGGCGGGGGCCGACCGGCGGGGGCGCACGCCCAGGCGGCCCAGGAGCAGCTGGTACCCATCAGCGCCGTACTCGAGGAACCGCCGCACCCGGCTGATCGTGGCGCTGCTGGCGCCCGTCTTGCGGGCGACCTCCTCATAGGTGTGCCCCTCGAAGAGCATCCGGGCGATCTCCAACCGCTGGGCCATCGCCTTCACTTCCGCGATCGTGCAGACGTCTTCGAAGAACCGGTACGCCTCATCGAGCGTCTTCAACTGCAGGACGGCCCGGCAGAATTGATCCGCCAGGGCATCTTTCAGTTTGGGGTTGACGCCACGCGCTCGGGTCGGAGTCATGGGCAATCCTCCTGGCGAAACACTTCTGCTCGGAGGGCCTTCCACCCTCCGGCGTGTCCCGACCAGATCCCACGCCGGCGGGTCAGTCCATCGTGACCACCTTGACAGCGGTGATGCCGTCGACCTGGGTCAACTCCTGGACCGCCGCCTCCGGGAGGAGGGAGTCCACGGTCAGCACCATGACCGCCGTCTCCCCCGCGACCACCCGTCCGACCTGCATCCCGGCGATGTTGACCTGGTGGCGGCCGAGAATGGTCCCCACCCGCCCGATCATCCCCGGGCGGTCGACGTTCCAGAGAAACAGCATGCGCGGCGCCGGGGCGAGGTCGATGCGGTAGCCGTCGAGGTGCGTGATGCGCGGCTCGCGCCGCCCGAAGAGCGTGCCGCCCAGGACCAGCGCTCCGCTCGTGGTCGCCAGGCGAACCCGGACCAGGCTGCTGAAGTCCTCGCTGGATTCCCGGCGCACCTCGCCCAGCTCGATGCCACGCTCCCTCGCCAGCACGGCGGCGTTGACCAGGTTGACCGGCCGGTCCGACATCGTCTCCAGCAGGCCGACGAGGAAACTCGCCCCGAGGGGATCGGTCTGCTCCGAGGCCACCTCGCCCTCGTAGACGCATTCCACGCTCAGCACCTGTCCCTCAGCGAGCTGGCGGGCGACCACGCCCAGCATCCGCATCAACTCCGCAAAGGGGCGCAGGCGCTGCCAAACCTCTTCCTGGAGGGGTGCCGCGTTCACCGCTCCCCGCACCGGGCGGCCGGCCAGGGCGGCCAGGACCTGCTCGGCCACCTCCACAGCGATCGCGCGCTGAGCCTCGTCGGTGGACGCCCCCAGATGCGGCGTCACGACGACGCGCGGATGAACGAGGAGCGGATTCTCCCGTGGAGGCTCCTCCTCGAAGACGTCCAGCGCGGCCCCCCCCACATGTCCCTCCTCCAGGGCAACGAGCAGCGCCCCCTCATCGATCAATCCACCCCGCGCGCAATTGATGACGCGGACGCCCCGCCGCATCCGGCGGAGCTCCGCCGCCCCGATGAGGTGTCTGGTGCTCGGAGTGAGAGGCGAATGCAGCGTGAGGATGTCGCTCTGCTCGAGGACGTCCTCCCATGGGACGAGCTCGACCCCCACGCGCGCGGCGCGGTCGGTGGACACGTAGGGGTCGAACGCGATCACCCGCATGCCGAAGGCGGACGCCCGACGGGCCACCTCCGTGCCGATCTGTCCCAGCCCGATGATGCCCAGCGTCTTGCCGTACAGCTCGATACCGGTGAAGCGCTCGCGCTGCCAGGGCCCCTGCGAGGTCTGCGCGTGGGCGGCAGGGAGGTTCCGGGCCAGCGCCAGGATCATGGCCATCGTGTGCTCCGCGGTGCTGATCGTGCTGGACTCAGGCGTGTTGAGCACCAGAACGCCCCGCCGCGTCGCCGCATCCACGTCGATGTTGTCGACGCCCACGCCCGCCCGGGCGATCACCCGCAGCCGACTGGCGTGTTCGAGGACCTCACCGTCAATGCGCGTCCGGCTGCGGACGATGACCGCATCCACATCGGCGATGGCGGCATGCACATCCTGTGCGGTCAGCCCCTGCCGCAGCACCACCTCCGCATCCCGGCGCAGCCGGTCCACGCCCTCGGGCGCCAGACCATCGGTCACCAGGACCTTGATCAATCCCCCATCAACCCCCGTCAACCCCCGAGCACAGCCGCCGCGCCCTCGACCGCCGCGCCACGCGTGACGCGATGGCCCAGACGGTCCAAGACCTGCTCGAGGGACCCCAGCGCGGCCAGGATCTGCTCCTCCTGGACGTAGCCCATGTGGCTGATGCGGAGGATCTTGCCAGCGAGGGGCCCCATGCCTCCCCCGAGGACCACATTGTGTTCCACCCGCAAGGTGCGGAGCAGGAGCCCGGCGTCGATGCCGTCAGGAACGCGGACGGCGGTCAGCGCGTCGGAGGCCCACGCCGGGTCGGGAAGCACCCGGAGGCCCAGTGCCTCCACCCCCGCGCGGGTGGCCCGACCCAGACGCGCATGGTGAGCGAACCTGGCCGGGAGGCCCTCCCGCAGGATCATCCCCACGGAGACCGCGAGCGCGCGCACCACGGGGATCGCCGGCGTGAAGGGCGTGTAGGCCGCCTCGTGGGTCAGGTGCTCTCGCGCACGCGCGAAGGAGAAATAGCTCTTGGGCATTGTGGACGAGGACACCGCCTCCCATGCCCGCGGGCCCACCGCGACAAAGGCCGCGCCGGGCGGCCCCATCAGCGCCTTCTGGGAAGCAGTGTAGACCAGATCGATCCCCCACGCGTCCATGCGCAGGTCGAGCGCACCGAGCGAACTGACCGCGTCCACCAGGAGGAGGGCGCCCGACGGTCGCACCGCGTCGGCCACCTCCTGCAGGTGGTTGGCCGCACCGGTGGACGTTTCATTGTGGGTCACGAGCACCGCTTTGATGCCGCGGTGGCGCCGCAGCGCCTCTTCCACTGTCGCGGCGTCAAACCCGCGACCCCACTCAACACTCTCTTCGATCACCTCGGCGCCGAAGGCCCGGGCCACGGCCGCAAACCGCTCGCCGAACAGCCCGCACGTCAAGGCGAGCACGCGGTCCCCGGGGGAGCACACGTTGACGATCGCCGCCTCTGTCCCGCCGGTCCCCGAGGCGGCAAAGGGCAGGACCGGCGCGGTCGTCTGAAAGATCTGCTGCAGACCGGCGAGCACGGCGGCCAGCGTCTGGCCGAACTCCGGACCGCGATGATCGATCATCGGTCGGGCCATCGCCGCGCGCACCTCCGGCGGCAGCGGCGTCGGACCCGGGATCAGCAGGTTGATCTCTCTCACGGTCTGCTCCTTTCCTTCCATTATCACTCGATTCCTGGTGGCGTTCCACGGACGAACGAAGCGGCGCCGCTGGAGGCACCGGCGGGATGGGACATCTGAGTAAGCGGCTGGCCGCGCTGGGACCGTGGCCCTCTAGGCGTCGAAGTAGAGGTGAAACTCCCAGGGATGCGGCCGCAGCCGGATCGCGTCTACCTCTTTCGTCCGCTTGTAGTCGATCCAGGTCTGGATCAGATCCTTGGTGAAGACGCCGCCCCGCAGGAGGAACTCGTGGTCCGCTTCAAGCGCGTCGAGGACCTCCCCGAGCGACCCCGGTACCTGCTTCACCTTCGCCGCCTCGTGGGGCTCGAGGTCGTAGAGATCCACATCCATGGGCTGGCCGGGATCGATCTTCTTCCTGATGCCGTCCAGCCCGGCCATCAACATCGCCGCGAACGCCAGGTACGGGTTGCAGGATGGATCAGGGGGGCGGTACTCGATCCGCTTGGTCTTGGAGTTGGAGGAGTAGACGGGGATGCGCACGCAGGCGCTGCGGTTGCGCTGTGAGTAGACGAGGTTCACCGGGGCCTCGAAGCCCGGGACCAGGCGGCGGTACGAGTTCGTCGTGGGGGCGCAAAACGCCAGCAACGCCGGCGAGTGGGCCAGCAGACCGCCGATGTAGTACTTGGCCAGCTGGCTGATGTTGGCGTAGCCCTTCTTATCGAAGAAGAGGTTGGCCCCATCCTTCCACAGGCTCTGGTGGGTGTGCATCCCGGAACCGTTGTCTCCGAACAGGGGCTTGGGCATGAAGGTCACCGTCTTGAGCCGCTCCCGCGCGTAGGCCTTCAGGAGGTACTTGTACAGCATCATCCAGTCGGCCATCTCGGTGAGGGTGGTGAACCGCATGTCGATCTCGCACTGGCCGGCGGTCGCGACCTCGTGGTGGTGCACCTCCACGCTGATCCCCGCGTCGCGCATCATCAGGACGGCCTCAGAGCGAAAATCCTGCAGCGAGTCGGTCGGCGGCACCGGGAAGTAGCCCTCCTTTGGCCGGGGCTTGTAGCCGAGGTTCGGCCCCTCCTCCCGGCCGGTGTTCCAGCTCCCCTCGACCGAGTCAACGTAGTAGTAGCCGGCGTGCGTGTTCTGGTCATACCGCACATCGTCAAAGACGAAGAACTCCGCCTCCGGGCCCCAGTGGGATGTGGTGGCGACGCCACTGGAGATGAGATGGCGCTCGGCCTTCTGGGCCACGCCGCGTGGGTCGCGGGTGTACGCCTCCAGGGTCACCGGATCCTTGACGTTACAAAACAGGATCAGCGTCGGCACTTTGAGGATCGGGTCCACCCGGGCTGTGGCCGGGTCGGGGATGAGCAGCATATCGCTCTCGTGGATCTTCTGGAACCCCCGGATCGAGGACCCGTCGAAGCCGATCCCCTCCTCGAATAGGGCTTCGGTCAACTCGTCTGCGGGGATGGAGAAGTGCTGCCAGGCGCCCGGGAGATCGCAGAAGCGCAGGTCGACGATCTGCACTCCCTTTCGTTGGCACAGGTCGATGACGTCCCGCGGGTTTGCGCGCTTCGGCTCCGCGGCGCGCTTCGCCTCCGCGGGACGCTTTGCCTCCGCGACACGTTTCTTCACCTTAGGCATCTCCATACCCCTCCCAGTTCCTTGGGATAGCACTCGGTCCCGTGCTCGGGCACGTCGAGCCCCGAGAGTTCGGCGTCGTCAAGACCCTGCCGTCGGTTGTGCCCGCACGTCAGCCGACGCCGACGGGTGTGACCGCGGCCTCGTCCCGTTCGCCGGTCCGGATCCGATAGACCCTCTCCACGGGCAGCACGAAAATCTTGCCGTCCCCGACGTCGCCGGTGCGGGCCGCCCCGAGGATGGCCTTCACGGTGGGCTCGACGAAGTGATCGGAGACGCCGATCTCCAGGCGGACCTTCTCCGACAGTCCCATCTTGACCGTCGTCCCGCGGTAGGTCTCCACGCGCTCGGTCTCCCCACCGTGACCCTGGACGCGGTTGATCGTCGGGCCGCGCACCTCAGCCTTGAACAGTGCCTCGAGGATCTGGCCCAGCTTCTCTGGGCGGACGATGGCCAGGACGAGCTTCATGCCCGGTCCCCCGCTGGCGCAGGCATGCGCGTCGGGCCGGGAACCGGTTCAGAGAGCACGAGAATGGCGCCCTCTCCGGTTGTGTACGCTTCCTCCCCGTGCTGGCCGACGTCCAGCCCCAACCCCTCCGCGCCCGGATCGGCGACCCTCAGGGGGACGAAGACGCCGACGAGCTTGAGGAGGACGAATGTGCCTGCGCCGCTGTACACGATCACCCCCAGGACGGCCAAGGCCTGAATGGCAAGCTGCGCGGGGTTGCCAAACAGGACCCCATCGGCCACGCCGTTCCAGGCTTTCTGCGCCAGGATGCCGGTGAGGAGCGCGCCCACCGTGCCTCCGAC
>JANONS010000375.1:0-1770 GCA_031420915.1 Armatimonadota bacterium | reverse complement strand
TGCGGCACCGGGACTTCTCGGCGGCCATCCCCCATCTGGAACGCGCACTTCGGGACCTGAATCCCGAGGAGCAGGCCGCGGACGTCATGCAGACCCACCTCGGCCTGGCCCGGGCGAAGACCTTCGTGGGGAAGAACGAGGAGGCGGAGGAGCACGCGGCCCAGGCCCTCGCCCTGGCCCGCGCACATCGCGCCCTCTCCATGCAGGCGGACGCCCACACGACCCTGGGGGTGATCGCTTCCTACCGGATGGACGTTGACGGGGCGATGGCGCACTACACGGAGGCCGTCACGCTTGCCAGGGAGGCCACCGATGCGGAAGCTTACTTTACGCTTGGGCGGAGCCTGAACAACTTGGCGCAGCTCCATGAGCAGCGCGGCGAGGATGCCGAGGCGCTGCGCCTCATGCTCGAAGCGTTGGACGTCGCCAAACGCGCGAGGGACGTGCAACAGGTTAGCTTCTGCAACCAGAGGCTGGGCTTTTACCACTTCCTCCACGGTGATTGGCGGGCTGCAAAACGATACGCCCTCGAGAACCTGCAAATGCCGCTCTCATCCATCAATCGTCAGGAGACTGAATACTTGCTCCGGGTCCTTGAAGGAGATCTCGAAACGGCCGCCTCCCTGGCCCGGGGACTGGTAGAGCATCACCGCCGCGCAGGAGAACTCCAAGGCGTTTTCATTTGGAACGGGGCGCTCGCATTCCTCAGTCTTGAGCTCGGCCGCGCGCAGGAGGCCCGCGAGGCGGCCGCTGAAGCCGCGGGGATGGCGGGAAGCGTCATGTTCTTTAACCCATTTGTCGCGGAGGCCCTTGCCCGTGGCGGAGACTACGAGCGCTGCGAGGCATACTGCGCCAGGGGAGAAGCGCTCAGCCGCTCGCGGAGGAACCCCCGGGGGATGGCACCTGTCCTGAGAGGGCGCGCGATCCTGGCTTTGGAGCGAGGGGATCCTGACGGGGCGGTGAGGCTGCTCGACGAGAGCCTGCCCCTGGCGAAGCAGATAGGGCTCCTACCTCACGCCTATGTCCTGCACACGCTGGCTGAGGCGTTGACCCGGCGAGGCAACCAGGGCGACATCGAACGCGCGAAGGGCGTCCTTCAGGAGTGTCTGACGCTGCTGGAGCAGATGGGCTTTACCCGCAAGGCGGAGCAGGTGCGCGCACAACTGGCCGCGCTGAACTGAGAACTGACGCCCCTGGTCGGTGTCCGGTCAGCGGACGAAGGATACCAGCGGTGAGTTCGGCCAGCCTGCCTCCCTCCCCCGACGTCCCTGGACCTGACGGCCCGGTGCTCTTCGCCCAACATCCACATATGGATCATCGACCATAGGTCGATCACCTCCGGGGACGCTTGCCAAAATCGGCTACGTAGATCCGACCGGAGGCATCGAAGGCGACGCCTACCGGGGCCCTGAACTGTCCGGCGCCCGTCCCAACGGTCGTCCACCCGGCCCCGGTAATGTCGGAGATCCGCACGATGCGGTGGTCCTCATGAGGCGCATGATCCGGCGTATAATAGACGCCATGCCGTTTGAGGTATGGGCGAACATCATTATTCTTCTCTTCGTGCTGGTCGGTCCGTTTCTCGTCCACCGGATCGAGCGCAACCTGGAGGCCTTTTTCTTTGTCATGGGCGCGCTGTCGGCGCTGGCGTCGCGAGTGCTGAGCGTCCATCTGATCGGCGAAGCGCTGCGCTACCCGATCCCGATTACGATCGCGGTCTTCATCTCGGGCACGCTGTTCACCTGGGGACGGCGTTGGGTGGATCGGGGT
>JANONS010000374.1:0-5872 GCA_031420915.1 Armatimonadota bacterium | reverse complement strand
GCAGCGGCGGCGTGTTCAGCCCGATCGGAGGCGTCCAGAGGAGCCTCACTGAACTGGGACCGCTGACCACCTGCCACGACGGCTCCTGCTGACGGGTGAACGTCGCATTGCCTGTGCTCTGCCCTTAGCGGACGTATGACCTGAACATGCATGACTGCGCGAGGAGGGGGATCGGTATCGGCCCCCTCCTCGCAGCGTGCCTGTTGTCTTCCTATCTGGCCGGATGCGGGGGGCCCGGCCGTCCAGCCCCGCCCGCCCTCGTACTGCAACTGGTATCCCCTGAACGTGTCCGGCCAGGGGAGAAGGTGGTCCTCAGGCTCATCCTCAAGAACGTGTCCCCGAACCCCGTGGAGGCCCGGTTAGACGGAAGGCCGCCGCACGATTTCATCGTCCGCCGTCCTGATGGGACGGAAGTCTGGCGCTGGTCGCACGGGCAGGCCGTGCAGGACATCCTCCAGATTCGCGTCCTGCGTCCCGCAGAGGAGCTGGCCTTCGAAGGCGTCTGGCCGCAAAGGGACAATAACGGTCGGCCGGTCGCGCCCGGCATGTACCGCCTCCAGGGGATCGTCCGGCTGGAGCAGGGACGCCTGGCCAGCGCGGAGCAGAACCTCACCATCCTCCCCTGACAGCGCGCCTCGGCGTAATAGGCTCCAGCCAGCGCTGCGGACGCCTCGCGTCCCCACGAGGGCTCGCCAGACGTCGTAGAATAGCCTCGTGCCCGAACCAGCACTTCCGGTGCCGACGAAAGAACCACTTGAGGCCGTGCGTCGTCGCGCGGCCAAGATCGTCGCCCTCCTGCGGCGCCGGTACCCGGACGCGCAGGTGCCGCTGCGTCACAAAGACGCGCTCCAGCTTCTCGTCGCCACCATCCTCTCCGCACAGTGCACCGACACGATGGTCAACCGGGTCACCCCCGCGCTTTTTGAGCGCTATCGCACTGCTAGGGATTTTGCCGGCGCAAACCCCCGCGACCTCGAAGCCCTGATCCGGCCCACCGGGTTCTTCCGCCAGAAAACCAGGGCGATCATCGCCGCCTGCCGCACCCTGGTCCAGCGTTTCGAAGGAGAGGTCCCCGGAACGATGGACGAGCTGCTGACGCTGGAGGGCGTCGGCCGGAAGACCGCCAACGTGATTCTCGGCGGGTTCTACGGCCTCCCCGGTGTCGTCGTCGACACCCACGTCCGGCGGCTCAGCCAGCGCCTCGGACTGACCGGATGGGATGACCCCGACCGGATCGAGCAGGATCTGATGCGCCTGATTCCCCGCCGGGAGTGGTCGGAGTTCTCCCTGCGGCTGATCTTCTTCGGGCGGGAGATCTGCACCGCCCGCAACCCGGGGTGTCCGACCTGCCCGCTCAACCGCCTCTGCCCCTCAGCGAAATATCGTGGGGCTCCGCCCTGGATGAAACGTGCGGGACGCGGGCGCGTTCAAGTGGGACGGCGGCGCCCTCAGGCGGGCGCGAGGCGCCGTCGGACGGGAGGTCGGCGGGCGGCCTCACGAACGAGCCGCTCGTAACTGCGGCAGAAGGTGCGCATGGGACAAATGGGGCACTGCGGCCTGCGCGCGGTGCAGATCAGCGCGCCGAAGTCCATCAGGGCCTGGTTGAAGTCATAGGCGCGGCGGGGGAGCAGGTGCTCCGCCAGCCGCCAGAGCGCACGGTCAGACGCGGCGCGCCCATGGAAGACCCGCTGCAGCACCCGGCGCACGTTGGTATCCAACACCGCGACACGGCGCCCGTACGCGAATGCCAGCACGGCGCCCGCCGTGTAGGGACCGATCCCCTTGAGCGCCAGCAGACGCGTCCGCTCCGCCGGGATCTGTCCGCCATGGCGGCGGACCACCTCCCGCGCGATCTCCCGGAGCCGCACCGGCCGCGCGTTGTACCCCAGGGGATACCAGACCTCGCGGACCTCCCGCACGTGCGCGCGCGCCAGGTCCGCCACAGAAGGATACCGATCGAGAAACTCATGATACTTGGGAAAGACCCGATCGACAAGCGTCTGCTGCAGCATCACCTCGGAGACGAGGATGAGATAGGGGTCGGAGGAGCGCCGCCAGGGCAGGGATCGCCCCTGCCGCCGGTACCAGCGCAGCAGGCGCCGGACAAACAGTCGCTGCGTGGGCGTCTTCGCGGGTGTCTTCACGGGCGCCCCTCCTCTCGGCCTTCCCGGTTCGGCTGATCTAGAGTATCATCCTTAACCGATTGACCTGACAGGAGGCGCACACGATGCGTGACGTTCGCCATGAGCGGACCCTCATCTTCATCAAACCGGACGGCGTGCAGCGGGGCCTGGTCGGCGAGATCCTGCGGCGCTTCGAGCGCGCGGGCTTCCGGATCGTCGGCCTGAAGATGGTCCAGGCCACGTCCACGTTCCTGGAGCGCCACTACCCCACGGATGAGACTTTCCTACGCACGCTCGGAGGGAAAACGAAGGAGGCGTTCGAGGCAGCGGGGCTCGACGTCAAACGCGAGACGGGCAGTGATGATGCCCTGGCGATCGGCCGCGCGGTCCGCGGCTGGTTGATCGCCTACGTGGCCAGCGGTCCCGTCGTGGCGTTCGTCCTCGAGGGCATCCAGGCGGTCGGGACCGCACGGAAGATCGTGGGCGACACCCTCCCGTTCCGCGCCGCCCCGGGGACCATCCGCGGCGACTTCTCGATCGACTCGCCGACAGTGGCCAACGTGCAGCGCCGCCCGGTGCGCAACCTCATCCACGCCTCCGGCACGCTGGAGGAGGCCGTATTCGAGATCGACCTCTGGTTCCGCCCCGAGGAGCTGTTCGACTACCGCCGGGCGGATGAGACGCTCATTCAGGGGCACCTAGACTGAACTGTTGGGTTGGACGGTCCACTTTCATCAACGACCGAGAATGATGTCGATTCCAGCCAGAACCAAATCGAACTTCTTCCGAGGTAGTTTCCCCACACGCTCCATCAATGTCCCCTTGTCGAGCGTTATGATCTGCGACACGTTCGCCACAGAGTCTTTGGGCAAGCCCGTCAGTCGCACGGGAAGTAGAACATTCCCAGGAGCGCTCGCCCAACGAAGATTGCTCGTCAGCGGTACACAGACGACGGTGGCAATGCGACTTCGGTTGAGCGAGTCGCCTTGGACGACGAGCACCGGACGACGGAAGCCGGGGCCAGAGCCTGAGGGCTCGGGCAGATCCGCCCACCAGAACTCCCCCTGAGAGACGCCTACCACGGCGTCCGTTCCAGGATTTGCCGGCTGGCCCGCGCGACAAAGGGATCCACCACCTCGCCGACTTCCTCACAGACTTTGTTCATGGCTTCCGTGACCGCGTCGGGCGCGTGCCGCGCAAGGTACTCTGCAAGCGCTTCGCCATATAGCTTGCTTCGAGATTTCTTTGCGCGGCGCGCGTACCGCTCCGCCTCCCGGAAAACTTCGTCGGGTATCGAGATTGCCGTTTTCATACCAAAAGTATAACCAACTCAAAGTGGCGAGTCCAGGATGGCGCTATCATGTGATCGACCACGGCGCGGATTCACTCAGTGGGGATCACCCGCCCCACGATCCAGCACGAGGCTGCCACGATGTTTCCCTGTTGCGGCTCCGCCGGCAGCGTCTCCCGATCGACCAGCACCGAGACCGTCACCTTCTCCGTGTCCACGCGCAGCCACCAAAATGGCGCGCCGGTCTCCGTGTTGGTCAGCAGGCGTGGCTCCGTGATGATCCCCGAGATGAGCGCGGTGGCCTCCACCTCATCGAGGACCGGATCCGCCGAGAAGTGGCCGACCGAGGTGAAGGACTGCATCGGCGGCTGGTACTGCACCTGCCGGACTGCGTCGTAGGCCCCCGCGTTGGGATAGAGCGTCGCCTCGTGGGCGATGCCGCAGAACTCGACCGGGACGATCGCACCGGCGCGCAGCCGGTCGCGGACCAGCGGAAAGTTCACCAGGTCGATGCGCACCGGGAACGCACCGGAGAGGGGCTCATCGGGCTCGACCGGCTCCACCCAGCCTTCCACCCACCCCGCCTCCACCTCTTCGGCATCCTCACCGTGCGCCGTGACCGCCACGCGCAGCGCCTCGCCGGTGCTGAAGAAGGGCGTGGCGTCCAGGACGTCCCCCTCGGCAGCGATCACCACCCAGATCTCGGGACCGCCGCCCACCTCCCACCGGGCGAGTGTCCCGCCGCCGGGCAGCGGCATGCGATGCCCCCGGGCCGCCGCCTCATGCATCAGCGCATGATACTCCCGTATCTCTCTGATGGGGAACCCGATGCAGGCGAAGTGGCTCGACATGCGAGATTCGATTTGTGCACGACGGCACAAAACCCCTTCACGCCGCCCAGGAAACATGGTCTCATAAGCCTAGGATCCAGCAGGTCTGAAGGGGTAGAACGGATGAGGATGAGATGGTCGGTCTTCCTAGCTCTAGCGATCCTCTCGACACTGGTCGCTCGTGGCGCTGGTTCGCCGTCACCAGCGCCTCCTCTCAGTCCGGGCACGACGTGGACCTACCGGTACACGATCGCCAGGGCCTCCGGGACGCCTGAGACCGGGACCTTCAAGATCGTGTTCGGGGGCCCGACGGCTTTCCGTGGAGCGACCTATTACTACATGGATCAATCGGGCACCCTGGAACCGGGCGTTGTCGAGCGCGCCTATCTTGCGTGGACGCGAGGCACCTTGCGGCAGGTGGCCAGCGTGGCATCGGATGCTCAAAATAACCTCCTGGAAATCCTCTTTGATAAGAGCGTCCCAACCGGTCCTGCGCAGGAAGTGCTCGCCGGCTCGGCTCAGGTATTCGAGAATGGCACCCTTCAAGGAAAGGTTCCGTGGCGCGCTGTGGCTTCGCGTCAGGGTCCTGTCAATGTCACGGTTCCCGCCGGAACGTTCCGGGCGATGCGCTGGAGTATTGATTTCACCCTGGGTCAGGTTCGACAGGTGTCCAGTATTCACACTGTCGGATTCGCCGATGTCCGCATAGATACGAAGATCTTCACCTCAGGATCAGCGGCCGGTAGCATACTGAGAGAACTCGTCAGTGGACCCGTCCGATGACGGAGAGCCGACCGGGGCCCAGCAGGCTCATGGCCAGGCAGGTGAGGAGCAGCACCATCTCGTACTCGCTCGCGCCCAGGAAGCCCTGCGGGAGGCGGACCTTGTAGATGGCCACCGCCATCTCGATTGCCAGCAGGATAGCAAACGGCCGGACCAGGAGCCCCAGGAGGAAGGCGAGGCCGCCGGCCAGTTCCAGCCCTCCGATGAACCAGGCAGTGACTTCCGGGAAAGGGATGTTCACTGTCAGGAAGAGCGCCACCGTCCGGTCGTGGTGCCCGCCGAATAACTTCAGGTAGCCCTGCACAAGAAAGACGATGGCCGGCCCGAGCCGCAGCAGCAGCAGGCCGATGGCTTCTACCATCCGAAGACCCGCCGGGCATTCTCCCCCAGGATGAGCGCCCGGTCGGCGGGGCTGAGCTCGAGCCGGTCGAGCACCTCCAGTTGTTCTTTGAGGATGTGGTGCCGGAACCCGTCCCACACCGTCGAGTCGGTGCCGAAGAGAATGCGCTTCGGGCCGAAGGCGCGCAGCGCGTCGCGGAAGACCTGCTCCAGCGAAGGTTCCCCGGGGTGGAACAGGCGCCAGTTGTTTGTGCCTGAGGTGTCCACGCAGACGTTGTCGGTGTGGTAAGCGAGAAACAAAGTCTCCCGCAGGAACCCGGCGCCGAAGTGCGCGATGACAAACGTCACCTCGGGGAATTCCTTGATGACCGCAGAGAGCGGCAGCGGGCTGGCATAGGAGAGGTCGTAGAACGCGCCCACGGTGATGCCGAAGTGGAAGATGATCGGCACCCCCTCCTCGGCGCAGGCCTCATAGATGGGATAGAAGGTGCGGTCGTTCGGCAGGA
>JANONS010000373.1:0-8403 GCA_031420915.1 Armatimonadota bacterium | reverse complement strand
CTCGGTGAGCTGGACCTGCGCGCCAAATTCGGGGTCAACATTCTGCTCATCCGGCGGGACAGCCAGCTGCTGATCTCCCCCGGGGGAGACGTGCGGCTGCAGACCGGCGACGTGCTGGTGGTCGTGGGGGAGAACCGCCAGTTGAACCGGCTGGAGACCGCCCTCTGATCACCTCCACCAGAAACCCGCTGGTGGTGACCCTCCGCCAGCTCCACGACCGCCGCCACCGGGAGGAGTCCGGCCGGTTTCTCATCGACGGCGTCCGGCTGGTTGAGGAGGCGCTGCGTGCGGAGGCGCCGGTCGAACGCCTCATCGCCGTCGAGCCTGGCGACCATCCGCGGCTTGCGGCTCTGCTGGAAGCGGCCCGGTCGCGGGGGATTCCCATCACGACGGTGGCGCCGCATGTGCTGGATGCGGTGAGCGGCGTGGAGACCCCGCAGGGGGTGGCGGCCGTGGTGCGACAGACGGCTCCGCCGCTGGACCCGGTGCTTGACCGCCCCGATCTCCTGCTCCTCGTCGCGGACCGCGTGCAGGACCCGGGCAACCTGGGGACGATAATCCGCACCGCCGACGCCGCGGGTGCGGGGGCGGTGGTGCTGCTGCCCGGCACCGTCGACCCGTACAATCCCAAAGCCGTACGGGCCACCATGGGATCGCTCTTCCACCTGCCCGTAGCCGAGTGGCCGGGGGAACGGTTGCGGGCCGCGTTGCGGGCGCGGGCGATTCGTCTGCTGGGGACCGACGCCGCGGGCACCGTGGATTTCCGCGAGGCCGACTACCACCGGCCGCTGGCTGTCATCGTCGGCAACGAGGGGGAGGGGCTCTCCGCGGAGTGGCGTGCGGCCGCCGACGTCTTGCTCCGCATTCCCATCCACGGCCGCGCAGAATCGTTGAACGTGGCGGTGGCCGTGGGGCTTGTGCTGTACGAGGCCAGCCGTACGGTGTATACTGACGCCAATCTCCACCGTCAAGTCTGATCGATCAGCGGTGGATAGCGGTCGTGACTACGGATGGCGATAGCTTGGTCGGCGGACGTCTTCTGGCAGGTCTTTGAATCCACCGGATCGATCTGGGCCTATCTTGTCTACCGCCGCCTGGTCCTTCGGGGATTCCTCACAGAGCTGTCGTTGAACTAGGCGAGCGCCGCCGGCCAGTCACAAGGGCGATGACGGAGCGAGTACGGCCGGCTCCTCCCAAAGAGAGCGGGGACGTTGCTGCGATTCCCCGCGGAGGCACCGACCGGAAGTTCCCTCCCGAGCCGTAGGGTGACATGGTCGCACCGGTCCTCCCACAGCGGAGGCGGGGGCGTCGCACGTAGTCCCGCCGGGGGCTCCACCGTTACA
Organism: Armatimonadota bacterium; assembly: GCA_031420915.1. Classification (GTDB taxonomy): domain Bacteria; phylum Sysuimicrobiota; class Sysuimicrobiia; order Sysuimicrobiales; family Humicultoraceae; genus JANONS01. Next base: position 7,060 of record JANONS010000373.1, on the reverse strand, counting down.
GGGAGCACAGAGCGTCCGGTCGGCGCACCCTGCACATCCGCTGCGCGGACGTGCAGAGCGCGTGGACCGGGAAGCCGGGTGGTACCGCGGAAGAACGCGCTTCCGTCCCAGGATGGAGGCGCGATTTGCTTTTGTTGAGGGAGCGAGATGCGCGACGAGATCGCACGGCTCCGCCGCGAGGCTGAGCGCGTGATCGCAGAGAGCCCGACCCCAGCCGTCCTCGAGGAGGCGCGGCGGGTCTACCTGGGCCGCCGGGGCACACTCGCGGCGCTCTTCGAGATGCTGGGCCGCGCTCCGGAGGCGGAGCGGCGCGCGCTCGGGCAGGCCTTGAACGAGACCCGCGAGGCCCTGTTGGCGCTGTTCGCTCGACAGGCAGAATACCTGGAGCGGCACGCGCTGGCGGACCGCCTGCTGGTGGAGCGGATCGATATGACTCTGCCCGGGCACCAGCGTCACCTGGGCCGCCCCCACATCCTGCGCCGGGCGCTCGAGCAGGCCCAGCAGATCTTCATCCGCATGGGGTTCGAGGTGGTCGACGGGGCGGAGGTCGAGACCGAGGAGTATAATTTCGAGCGGCTGAACATCCCCCCCGACCATCCGGCGCGCGACGAACAGGATTCCTTCTACCTCGGCGATGGCCTGCTGCTCCGCACGCAGAGCACAGCGGTGGACGCCCGGATCATGCGTGAACGGCGCCCGCCGATGCGCGTCCTCACCGCCGGGCGCTGCTACCGGCGGGATGTGGTCGACGCTACCCATATGCCGGTCTTCCACCAGGTGGACGGCTTCATGGTGGGGGAGCGGATCACGTTTGCCGACCTCAAAGGTGTGCTGGGGCAGTTTGCGCGCGAGATGTTCGGGCCGCAGACGCGCACGCGGTTCCAGCCCTCCTACTTCCCGTTCACCGAACCGAGCGCGGAGGTCGCCGTGGAGTTCGGCGGCGGCTGGATGGAACTGGGCGGGTGCGGCATGTTCCACCCGCGCGTCCTCGAGAGGGGCGGCATCGACCCGGAGCGCTATACGGCGTTTGCCTTCGGTGGGTTCGGCGACCGGGTCGTGATGGCGCGGTACGGCATCACGGACATCCGCCTCTTCTGGGAGAACGACCTGCGCATGCTCGAGCAGTTCTAGGAGCAGGTCTCTAGGAGTGAATCGATGCGTGTGCCACTGGCCTGGTTGCGAGAGTACGTACCCATCGAGGAGCCTCCGGAGGCGCTCGTGGAGCGACTCCCCATGCTGGGCCTGGGGACCGAAGGGGTCGAGTGGGTCAACGGTGAGCCGGTCCTGGACGTGGAGACCGCCAGCAACAGGCCGGATCTGCTGAGCGTCCTCGGGATCGCCCGGGAGATCGCGGCCGCCTGGGGCCTGGAGGTCTCGCCTCCCCCCGTGGCGCTGCGGGAGTCGGCCACGCGGGCGGACGCCGTCACCGACGTCGCGGTCGAGGAACCGGCGTGGTGCCCGCGGTACACCGCACACGTCATCACCGGCGTCCGCGTCGGCCCCTCCCCGGGATGGATGGTCCAGCGCCTGGAGGCCTGCGGCATCCGCAGTGTCAACAACGTGGTGGACGTGACCAACTACGTCATGCTCGAACAGGGCGAGCCGCTGCATGCGTTTGACCTGGATCGCCTCGCGGGCCGGCGCATCATCGTGCGCCCGGCCCGGGCGGGGGAGGGGCTCGCCACACTCGACGGCGTCCTCCGTACGCTCGATGAGGAGATGCTCGTCATCGCCGACGCCGAGCAGGCGGTCGCGGTGGCGGGCGTGATGGGGGGGAGCGGGACCGAGATCGGGCCATCCACGACGCGCGTCCTGCTCGAGGCCGCCGCGTTCGACGGCGCCCGGGTCCGCCGCACCAGCCGCCGGCTGGGCCTGCGCACCGAGAGTAGCGCCCGTTTTGAGCGCGGGATCGATCCCCGCATCGTGCTCGACGCCGCCCGCCGCGCGGCCGCCCTGCTGGCCGAGGTCGCGGGGGGCGAGATGCTGACGGGGGCGATCGACCGCTATCCGCACCCCGCCGCGCCCACCGTGATCACGCTGCGCCTTGGGAGGATCACCCGTCTGCTGGGGATCGACGTGCCACAGGACGAGGTGGAGGCCATCCTGCGCCGGCTCGGGTGCCGGGTGGCGCGCGAGCGGGACCGCCTCACGGTTACGGCGCCGGCGGGCCGGGTGGACCTGCAGCGGGAAGAGGATCTCATCGAGGAGGTCGCGCGTCACCACGGGTACGACCGGATCCTGGAGACGATGCCCGTCGAGGCGATGCAGGCCGGCACTCGGGCGGCGGTCCTGGAGGCGGAGGACGGTGTGCGGGACCTGCTTATCCGCGCCGGGCTCTCCGAGGCGCTGACCGTCTCGCTCGTGAGCCCCGAGGTGTACGACCGGTTGCAAATGGCGGCTGATGACCGGGCACGCCGGGCGGTGCCGCTGTTGAACCCCTTGCTGGCGGACCACAGTCACCTGCGCACCATGATCCTGCCGGGCCTGCTCGAAGCGATGCGGGTGAACCTCCACCGGCGTGTCGAGGACATCCACCTCTTCGAGATCGGGCGGATCTTCCATTTCGAGATGGGCGCCATCCAGGAGCGGCGCTCGCTCGGGGTCGCGATGCGCGGCCGGCTGGTCCGCGGGTGGAATCTCGGCGACGAGGCGGAGGAGGCCACCCTCTTTCATCTCAAGGGGGTGCTGGAGACGCTGTGCACGGAACTGCGAGTCGCGCCGGTGGTGGAACCCGCCGCGCGCCCCTGGCTGCATCCAGGCCGGAGCGCCCGGTTCGTCGTGGCGGGTGAGGAGGTCGGTCTCTTCGGGGAGGTCCACCCGCGTGTGGCCGAGGCCTTCGAGCTGAGTGGACGCGTCCTCGTGGCGGAGGTCCGCCTGGACGCGTTGCTCCCGCAGGCGGCACTGGTGCGCCAGTTCTCCCCCCCGCCGCGCTTCCCGTCTGTGGACCGCGACCTCGCCGTGTTCGTGGCGGCCGGGACGCCCCATGCCGAGGTGGTCCGGGTGATCCGCCAGACGGGAGGGGACCTCCTGGAGCGCGCGGATCTCTTTGATGTGTACGAGGGACCGCAGGCCCCCTCGGGCCACCGCAGCCTGGCCTACGCGCTCCGCTTCCGCGCGCCCGACCGCACCCTCACCGCGGAGGAGGTCGAGGTCACGATGACCCGAATCCGCCGTGCCCTGCAGGAGGGCCTGGGAGGGCGGATGCGGGAGTAGCACGTTCGAGGGGCGGGCAGGGCCACCCCCATCCGGGGGCGAATGGGAGACGCAACAATGAACTGGGTCGACTGGCTGATCATCGCCATCCTGTTGATTGGAGTGGGGCAGGGCATTCTGCGAGGATGGGTGGCGGCCCTCCTGGGGTTGCTGGTGATCATCCTGGCGTTCCTGGCCGCGATCGTCGTGCTGCCCTACTACGGGGAGGGCGTGAAGTCGCTGCCCATGCCGGCTGATTGGGCGCGCACGATCGCGTTCACCATCGTGCTCATCGGGTTCTATGTGATCTTCAGCATCATCGGCAACACTTTCCTGGGGGGCAAGCGTCCGCGGCTCGAGGCGCAGATCGCGGGAGGCATCGTGGGGCTCGGCCGCGGGATCGTCGCTTCGATGGTGCTCGTGGGTCTCCTGGCCGCTACTCCCTCGGGCGAGCTCCTCAAGCGGGACATCAACGCCTCACGCCTGGGCAAGCCGCTCCTCGAATGGGAGCGGCAGTCCATTCGGCTATTTCCGTCGCTTCCCCCCATCGGTCCCGACCGCAAGATCTAGCGCGCCATGCGCAACCTGGCGCTCGCCGGAATCCTGAGCGAGATCGCCGACATGCTGGAGATCAAGGAGGAGTCCATCTTCCGCATCTCCGCTTACCGCCGGGCCGCGCGTGCGCTGGAGTCCCTGACCGAGGACATCGCGGAGGTCGCCGCCCGGGACGAGCTGACGAAGATCCCCGGGATCGGGTCCTCCACCGCACAGAAGATTCGGGAGTTTCTGGACCGGGGGACCATCGCCTACTACGAGGAACTCCGCGCCTCCCTGCCCGAGGGGATCACCCGTCTGATGCGGGTGCCGGAGGTGGGTCCGAAGACCGCCCTGCTGCTCGTCGAACGCCTGGGGATCAAGACGATCGAGGACCTGGAGCGCGCCGCTCGCCGGGGACTCGTGCGCACCCTGCCGCGCATGGGTGAGCGGACCGAGGCGAACATCCTGCGGGGGATCGAGCAGGTGCGGCGGAACGCGGAGCGCCTGCCGCTGGGCCAGGTCCTGCCCCACGCGAAGGCGATCGAAACGGCGCTGCTCGCGCTCAAAGAAGTGAAGCAGGTCAGCCTGGCGGGTAGCCTTCGGCGGATGCGGGAGACGGTCGGCGACATCGATCTCCTGGTGACTAGCAGCCGGCCCAAGCGGGTGATGGATGTCTTTGCGACCCTGCCGCAGGTAGGGAGGGTGCTGGCCAAAGGGCCAACCAAGTCGAGCGTCGTGCTGGAGGTTGGGATCCAGGCCGACGTGCGGGTGGTCGATCCGAAGGCATTCGGCGCGGCGCTTCAGTACTTCACCGGCAGCAAGGAACACAACGTCAAACTGCGCGAGAAGGCGGTGCGGCGGGGCTACAAAATCAATGAGTACGGCGTCTTCCGCGTCAAGCATGAGCGGCTGGTGGCGGGGAAGACGGAGGAGGAGGTCTACGCCGCCCTCCATCTCCCATGGATCCCGCCGGAGATTCGGGAGGATCAGGGCGAGGTGGAGCTGGCGGAGGCGGGGAAGCTGCCCCGGCTGATCGAGCTTCGAGACATCCGGGGCGACCTGCAGATGCACACCCGATGGAGCGACGGGTCGGACAGCGCGGAGGGGATGGCGAAAGCGGCGAGGCAGATGGGCTACGAGTACATCGCCATCACCGATCACTCCCGGTCGCTCAAGTTTGCCGGGGGCGTCACGATCGAGGAACTGCGGGACCATGCGAAGCAGGTCAAGCGCGTCGCGGACAAGGTGGGGATCGCCGTGCTCATCGGCACCGAGTGCGAGATCCTGCCCGATGGCTCACTGGATTATCCCGATGAGGTGCTGCGGGACCTGGACGTCGTGCTCGCGGCGGTGCACTCGCACTTCCGCATGAGTGAGGCGGAGATGACCCGCCGCATCATCCGCGCCATGGAGAACCCGCACGTGGATATCGTGGCCCATCCCACCGGGCGACTCCTGGGGCAGCGCGAGTCCTACAGCGTGAACGTCGAACGACTGGTCGAGGCCGCCCGGCGCACCAAGACGGCGTTGGAGATCAACGCCGCGCCCAAGCGGCTGGACCTGCGGGACACCCAGGCTCGGACGGCGAAGGAGCGCGGCGTGCGCCTGGCCATCAATACCGACGCCCACACCCGCGACCAGTTGCGGTACATGGAGTTCGGCGTCGGCACCGCGCGGCGCGGATGGGTAGAGCCGAAGGATGTCATCAACACGCTGCCTCTGGCAGAGCTCAGGGCGTTCCTGCACCGGCGATGAACGGCTGGCTGGGCAGGACGCATGTGCTTGGCCGGAGAGGGACCGACCTGGCTAGGCGAGCATCATCCGCATCGGCTGGAGCTGGCGGGTGAAGGGATTGAGGACCAGTCCCAGGATTTCCAGCGTGACAATACCGAGGAGGGCCTCGTCACCGGGCTGGCCGAGAATCACCGGGCTGTGTCCCTCCCCCTGAGGGAGGAGGACGTAGCATTCTGAGACCTGTCGCTGGATCACAGTCCCATCAGCCAGCGTGAACGTGACGGACCGCCTGGAGGAAAGACCGATCGCCTGCCAGACCTCCTCTGGGAGCAGAGTGTACGTCGCCCCGCTGTCGACGAGAAAGCGGACGAGAACCTCCACACCTGTGGGGCCTCTCGCCTTCCCTTCGACGTAGACGATTCCCATGGGCTTCGCTCCCCACCCCGAAGGTAGCACCTTGCAGGGCCAATAGCATCATCGGCGATACCTTACGGTGTTTACGGGTCATCGCCTCGAGGCGAGCGGAGAGTAGATACCTACCGCTGGGTTGTGTAGGCTGATCTCGGTGGCCGCCTCCGTTCGTCCCCTGCCGAGGAAATTCTTCGCCCGGCCCGTGGTGACCGTGGCCCGGGACCTCCTCGGGCACCTCCTGGTCCATCAGACGCCTCAGGGACGGACCGTGGGACGGATCGTGGAGACGGAAGCCTACCGCGGCGCCGATGACCCCGCCAGCCACGCCTACCGCCTGACGCCCCGCAGCCGCATCATGGCCGGGCCACCGGGGATCGCCTACGTCTACTTCACCTACGGCAACCACTTCTGCCTCAACGTCGTGACCGGGCGGGAAGGGGTCGCCGCCGCGGTGCTGCTGCGGGCGCTGGAACCGCTGGAGGGGATCGCGTTGATGGCCGCCAGGCGCGGGGTGAATGTGCGCGGAGAGGCGGATCTGCGCAGCCTGGCCTCCGGTCCGGGGCGGCTGACCCAGGCGATGGGGATCACGCGCATGCACAACGGCTGGGACCTCACCCGCCCGCCGCTCTTGATCGCTGACGGCCGCCCTGGTCGCCGGAGGATTGCGACCGGTCCGCGCGTCGGTATCCGCCGGGCTGTGGATCGCCCCTGGCGCTTCATCCTCCGCGACAATCCCTTTGTGTCCCGCTAGGTGTGGTTCCCATAGGCGTTGTTGACGCTTCTTAGGATGCCCCGCGTTCCAGGCTCGACACAAGACTCCAATCTACGCGGGTGGCCAGCGTGGCCAGCCATTCCGCATCCCAATCGCGGCCCGCCTTTTCGTCAGGGGTTCTCCATGGCCTCCATCCCTGCCATGATTCGCGAATGTCAGCCGTCTGGGGTAACCACACGCCGAGCAACGCCAGGTAAGCTGCTTCCCTGACTATCCAATGGGTGTTCGCATCTCGCAGGAGGCTTACGAGAAGCTGGGTTGCGCCCTGATCGCGGGTCCCTCGAAGGAGGATTCCGAGCCCGATCACCGCCATTTTCCTGACCAGTGCGTCTCGATCCTGAAGGGCAATCCGCGACAACTGCTCGCGATACGTCACCATCCCCCAATGACGGCTCAACACCCACACGGCCGCCC
>JANONS010000372.1:0-2650 GCA_031420915.1 Armatimonadota bacterium | reverse complement strand
TCACGGAGCCGTTCCCCGGCGGGGAGAGCGTCGCGCAGGCCGCGGAGCGGATCCGGGCGTTCCTGTGCGACATACGCGACCGGCACGACGGAGAGACGGTTCTGATCATTGGCCACAGCGCTACGCACCACGGGTTGGAGCACTGGATTAACGGCATATCTCTGGAAGAGGCTGTGGCCGAGCGAGGGACACGGCCACCGGGTTGGTCATACATCTTGTCCGAGGAGGCACTTCGACGAATGGAGGCGCGCGCGTGATGCGGGACCTGGCGGAACGGGCACTGGAGGTCGCCACAGGGGCGGGCGCGGAATACGCGGATGTGCGCGTGGTCCGCACCCAGACTCTCAACCTGACGGTGAAGAACGGGCAGCCGGAGGCGATCGTCACCGACGACGATGAAGGGCTGGGCGTGCGGGTGCTGGTGGGTGGAGCCTGGGGGTTTGCCTCGACGTCGCGCCCGGAGGCCGAAGCAGTCACGCGGGCGGCGCGGCAGGCGGTGGAGATCGCCCGAGCATCGCGACTGGTGGCCGGCGCCCCCGTGCGCCTGACCGCGGTCGATCCGGTCACGGCCGCCTGGTCCAACCCGGTTCTCCGCGATCCCTGGTCCGTGCCGCTGGAGGGGATGATCGCGCTGCTCGCCGACGCGACGCGGACGATGGCGCGCGTCCGCGGGGTGCGCACCGCCGAGGGGATGATGGACTTCTGGCGGACGACCAAGCACTTCCGCAGCAGCGAGGGGGCGGTGATCGACCAGGTCATCACCGAGAGCGGCGGCGGCATCGGGGCGGTGGCGGTGCGCGACGGCGAGGTACAGCGGCGCTCCTACCCTGCCTCGTTTCGTGGAGATTTCGGGACCGGCGGCTACGAGTTGATCGAGGCCATGGACCTGGCCGGGCACGCCCAGCAGACGGCGGAGGAGGCGGCCGCGCTGCTTGATGCTCCGCCCTGCCCGGCCGGGGTGACCACATTGATCATCGATAGCGACCAGACGGCGCTGCAGATTCACGAGTCGATCGGCCACGCGATCGAGTTTGACCGCATCCTGGGGATGGAGGCCGCGTATGCGGGGACGAGCTTCATCCGCACGGAGGACATCGGGACGCTGCGTTACGGATCGGACGTGATGCACATCGTGGCGGACGCGACGCTCCCCGGCGCGCTCGCCAACTTTGGGTTCGATGACGAGGGTGTGCCGGCCCAGCGTTTCCCGATCGTCGAGGCGGGCATCCTGCGAAACGTCCTGACCAGCCGCGAGACGGCGGGCGTCTTGGGTCAGCGCAGCAACGGCACGGCCCGGGCCTCGTCGTGGAACCGCATCCCGCTGATTCGGATGACGAATGTGGGGTTGCTGCCCGGACACGGGACGCTCGAGGAGATGATCGCCGACACCGACGACGGCATCTTCATGAGCACGAACAAGTCCTGGTCGATCGATGACAAGCGCCTGAACTTTCAGTTTGGGCCCGAGATCGCCTGGGAGATCAAGCGTGGCCGCCGCACCCGCATCCTGAAGCAGCCGACCTACGGGGGCATCACGCCGGAGTTCTGGGGGTCGCTCGACTGGGTGGCGGGTCCGGGCGAGTTCCGGAACCGGGGCACGCCCAACTGCGGCAAGGGACAGCCGGGGCAAGTGGGTCACACCGGCCACCCCGCCGGGCCGACCCGTTTCCGCCGCGTCCAGGTGGGCTCCCGATGAGCGACGGACTGATGGACCGCGACAGGTCGTTCCGGCTGCTCGAGGGGATCCTCGACCGCTCCACCGCGGATGAGACCGAGGCGGTCCTGACCGCAGGGAGCGGAGGGCTCACCCGATTCGCCGACTCCCGCATCCACCAGAACGTCGCCGAGGAAGATGCATCGATCTTCCTCCGCGTCGTGGTCGGGGGCCGCGTGGCCGGCGCCCAGACCAACCGGTTGGGAGACGCCGACCTCGACGCGCTGGTGCAGCGAGCAGTGGAGATCGCCCGCCAGACCCCTCCCGACCCCGACTTCCCGGGTTTCCCCGAGCCCGCCGCATTGGCGCCGCTAGTCGGCGACCGCGCCGTCCCCGCCACAGCGGACGCGACGCCGCAACGGCGCGCCGAGGGCGTGCGCACGTTCGTCACCGCCTGCGCAGGGGGCTCCGCTGCTGGTGCGCTCGCGACCTCCGCCACAGTGGTGGCGGTCGCCAACTCGCACGGGGTGCGCGCGTACGGCAAGCACTCCCGGGCCTCGTTTGTCTCGGTCCTCCAGCAGGGCGACGGCTCGGCGTATGTGGAGGCGGTGGATCCGGATCTAGACCGCCTGGACCTGGTGGCGCTTGGACGGCACGCCGGGGAGAGGGCGCGGGCTGCGCAGGATCCGGTCGATCTGGAGCCCGGCACCTACACGGTCATTCTGGAGCCCGACGCGGTCGGGTTGATGCTCGCGTACCTGGCGATGACCACCTTCAACGGCAAAGCCGTGCTGGAGGGACGCAGCGCGCTCGCCACGCGGATGGCACAGCAGATCATGGACCCGCGGGTCCAGATCTGGGACGATGCGGCCGATCCGCGCACCATCGGCCTGCCGTTCGACTTCGAGGGCGTCCCGAAGCGACGGCTCGACCTGGTCCGTGACGGCGTCGCCGTGGGGGTGGCGCATGACAGCCGCACCGCTCGAAAGGCCGGCG
>JANONS010000371.1:0-1840 GCA_031420915.1 Armatimonadota bacterium | reverse complement strand
CAAGCCCGCATGGGCTCCGAACCTTGCCTGAGCTGCCCGACCTGATGGCTGTGTTTTTAATGTAGTCGAGATCTTGCGCAACCTTAGCTGGCTCGCCTGATCTCCTCAACGGCCTGCGGGTTCTCTAGCGAAGAGAGGTCGCCGGGGTCGGTGCCCAGGTAGGCGGCTCGGATGACGCGGCGCATGATCTTCGCGTTGCGCGTCTTCGGGAGGTCGTTGACGAACCTGACCTCCTTCGGTTCCAGGGTCTTTCCCAGGAGATCGACCACCTGCCGGCGGATCTCCTGGCGCAATCCTTCCGACGGCTCGACCCCCTGACGGAGAACGGCAAAGCAGACCATCACCTCCCCCTTCAGAGGGTCGGGGATGCCGATCGCGGCGGCTTCCGCTACCGCAGGGTGGGCGACCACCGCCGACTCCACCTCCGCCGGCCCCACGCGCTTGCCGGCCACCTTGATGGTGTCATCGCTCCGCCCGAGGATGTACCAGAACCCGTCCTCGTCAATTTTCGCCCAGTCCCCGTGCACCCACACATCCGGCCAGCGCGACCAGTAGGTCTCCAGGTAGCGCTCGGGGTCGCGCCAGAAGCCTCGGGTCATCCCCGGCCAGGGCTTGCGCAGCACCAGTTCGCCCACACCGCCACGGACCGGGCGGCCGGTGTCGTCATAGACGTCCGCGTCCATGCCGAGCACCGGCGCGGTGAAGGCCATCGGCTTCTGCGGGTGGAGGACGGTGCAGCCGAGGATGCCACCTGCGATCTCGGTGCCGCCCGTGTAATTCATGATCGGGCAGCGCCGGCCGCCGATCTGCTCGAAGTACCACATCCACGGCTCGGGGTTCCAGGGCTCGCCGGTGGCGCCGAGCAGCCGCAGCGCGGAGAGGTCGTGGCGGCGAGGCAACTCGTCCCCGAAGCGCATCAGCGCGCGCACCGCGGTGGGAGAGATGCCGAGGACGGTCACCCGGTGGCGGGCGGTGATCTCCCAGAGGCGATCGGGGCCCGGGTAATCGATCGCCCCGTCGTAGAGGACCATCGTGGCGCCGAGCATCAGCGTGCCGATGATCTCCCACGGCCCCATCATCCAGCCCAGGTCGGTGAGCCAGAACATGACGTCCCGTTCGCCGACGTCGAACCCGTATGCCATGTCCATCGTCCCCTTGATCGGGAAGCCGCCGTGGACGTGCACGGTGCCCTTCGGCCGCCCCGTGGTGCCGGAGGTGTAGATGAGCATGTGGGGATCTTCCGCGTCCGTCACCTCGGCGGGGCACTCTGCGGACTCACGGGCGACCAGGTCCTCCCACCGATGGTCGCGCCCCGCGGTCCACGGCACGGATGCGCCCATGCGCCGCTGGACGACCACGTGCTGCACACTGGGCGCGGCGCGCACGGCCTCATCAGCGATCTCTTTCATCGCCACCGGCTTCCCTCGGCGGGTGAATCCGTCCGAGGTGATCAGCGCCACTGCTTCGGCGTCCTGCAACCGCGTGGCCACGGCGCCCGCGGCGAAACCGGAGAAGATGGGGACGTAGATTGCGCCGATGCGGTTGACCGCCAGCGTGGCGACGGCGCACTCAGCCGTCATCGGCATGAAGATGCTGACGCGGTCACCCTTGCGGATGCCCAGCCGCCGCAGCGCGTTCGCCAGCCGGTTGGTCTCTTGGAGCATCTCACGGTAGGTGAGGCGCCGGACGGTGCCCTCCTCTCCCTCCGCGATGCAGGCGACCTTGGTCCCCAATCGCAGGAGGTGCCGGTCGAGGCAGTTGTGGACGTAGTTGAACCTGCCGCCGGTCCACCAGGTCGCCCACTGGATGCCTCGGGAGGTATCCAGCACGCTGGAGTACG
>JANONS010000370.1:0-31618 GCA_031420915.1 Armatimonadota bacterium | reverse complement strand
TCATCTCTCGAATCGACCTCCAGTACCCAAAGCCCACCGCAGTACCACTCGCCTGGCGCTGGGCGTAGACCTCCGGCGATGACGATCTCCTCGCTATTCGCTGCCAGGTAGTCGAAGTGCGCAGCTGAGTGCTGCTTGCGGATCGAATCGAAGCCCTCGTTGTCCTCGAAGATCGCGACCCACCGCATAGTTGGACTGACCTCACGCTTCGGCCCTGATTGGTTCCTAGGCCAGATGATCTCCACCGCTCCGTCTAACGCCTTGTTATGCACCACCCGCGAACTTCTTAGCGTCGAGAAGCCGAGCTCCGTGATGTACTGTCACGACGTGGACTTCGTCTTCTCGAATCCGGTAGATTAGGCGATAGTTGCCGAGAATGATCTCCCTGATGCTCTCGATCTCCAACTCCGGCACGATCCGTCCCAGGTGGGGAAATTCTGCGAGGCGGTCGGTGGCACGGAACGCAGTATCGGCAACCACGGATGCGATTCGAGGAGCGTCGCGGGCGATAAAGAGGCAGATCGCTTCGAGGTCGTTGAGGGCCTGCGGCGTCCACCTTACTTGAGCCATTTCGCCATGCGTTGGCGGGCCTCGTCTTGGCTGATGAGTTCACCGCTGTCCGCTTGGCGAAGGCCCTTCTCGATCTTGTAGAGCAGATAGAGCCGTTCGAGGGCATCCTCGAAGCTAACGTCGTCGGGCAGCCCTTCGATCGCCTTTAGGATCTGTTGCTTTGTCGCCACGTCCAGCCTCCAAGAGAGCTTTCTCGTATCGTAGCACAAACCAAAGTGCAACCAGCGCCATGCTTCCCAGCAGAGTATGCTGCTTCACCGCCAAGCCCTCGCCTTAGTTCGCTTTCCAGCGCTTCCGCACCGGCTGGCCACCTGCGTAGATCACCGATAATGCGCTTTCAACACTCAATTCAAAGACAACGTAACGGTCTTGCGAATGATAGCCAGTCGCTCTGGCGACTTCGAAGAGTCCGGCCCGCGTCGCCGGATCGTCAACTACCGTCGCCCGACCACGAATGTTGAATTCACCTTCACCTCCGCTTGTATCTTCCACAGAACAGTGTAAGGCATACCGACTATCACGCCTCAGATCGTGGCCCTTGGGAGAGGTAGGTTCCATATATACGAACAGATGGCCCCGTCCAATGTGCGGCGTGACAGGATGGACCCGAGGGGTGCCGTCCGCGCGGATAGAGGCCAGATAGGCCACTTTTCCCGCTAACCGCTGGGCGCCGAACGTTGCCAAGTCGGGGGCAGCCGCAGCAAACTCTTGCCAGGTTGCCATAGGGCATTTCCTCTCAATCGCGAGTTATGCGGCGCCCCGATCGGGCGCTGCTCAACGTTGAGTTAGCCTTCCTCTTTCTTCTCGCCATCCGTTTCGGTTGCGTCCACCGCGCGAGCTTCCTTCAGAAGTGCCCGGAGCGTTGTGAGGAGTTGATCTCCGTATGGCGTCAGTGTCCAGTAGGTAGCTACGTCCCTTACGCTTCGCAGTTTCTGGCTTTGGGCTAGTGGTCTTACTCGCCTCCAGTTCAGCAAGCCACGTCCTAACGTTGAAGCCCGACTGCCAACTCTTGCAGCCAACAACCCACACTCTTGAGGGCCCTGCGGCGTGCGGATTCACACCTATGACATCGATATCACTGGGGACGGAGTCATCTTTAGTTATAAATGCAGGGTGGCTCTTCCTGGGTCGAAACTTAACGTTGTGACGGGTGAAGAATCCCCGGGCTTGGAGGTAGTCGTCGACCACTTGTTCAAGGATGTCTTCCTTCATACGGTTTCCGTCGGCCCAACTAGAATTGGGCGGAACTATCCAACACGGCCGACATTGCAACCACGACAGTCTAACATCTGTGAGAGCGGGCATGTTGAGCGCAAGTCGCCCTCGGGACCCATTATCCGGCCCCATGGACGCCGTCGCAATCCGCCCCTGCCCCAGAGCCACGGACCCATCGCGTCAGGTTGAACGCCCCGGAAGGGGTGTGCTATACTCAGCCAGCATTTGCAGGTCCTGACCCTGGGTACAGGGGGGAAGGCGCGGCCTTCCCCCTCTTTTGCCGCCCAGAGTCCAATGCCACACGCCAGTCCAATCGCCTCGGATGGTGTCCGGTCCCGGATCCCGAGACGAGATGAGGGCGGCGGAGGAGCAACCCAGCAAGGGAGGAATGCCGTGCCGGTTGTGACCATGAAACAATTGCTCGAAGCGGGCGTGCACTTCGGGCATCAGACCCGCCGCTGGAACCCCAAGATGGCCCGCTTCATCTTCACCGAGCGCAACGGCATCCACATCATCGATCTTCAGAAGTCGGTGCCCCTGATCGAAGAGACCTATCGCGCGGTCCGCCAGCTGGTCGCGGACGGCGGAGAGATTCTGTTCGTGGGGACTAAGAAGCAGGCGCAGGATTCGATCCGCGAGGAGTCCGTCCGCGCCGGCCAACCGTACGTGATCCAGCGCTGGCTGGGCGGCATGCTGACCAACTTCCAGACCATCCGCAAGCGAATCGAACGCCTGCGGGAGATCGAGGACATGCGGAACCGCGGGTTGATCGACGTCCTGCCCAAGCGCGAGCAGACGCGGATCGCCGAGGAGTACGCCAAACTGGAGAAGTTCCTCGGCGGCATCAAGACGATGAACCGTCTGCCAGCGGCCATCTACGTGGTCGATACGCGCAAGGAGCACATCGCCGTCGCCGAAGCCCGCAAGCTCCTCATCCCCGTGGTCGCGATCGTGGACACGAACTGCGACCCGGATGAGGTGGACTACCCGATTCCCGGGAACGACGACGCCATCCGCGCCGTTCGCCTCATCACCAACCGCATTGCCAACGCCGCGCTGGAAGGACTGGAGGAGCGGCGCAAGCTCGAGGTGACTGAGGAGGAGGAGGAGGAGGAGCGGGAGCCCGTGCCGGTCGCGGTGGGCGTCGAGGAGGCCGGGCCGGCGTCGCTCAAAGGGGCGAGCAAGGAGATCTTCCCGGCGGACGTGGAGCCGGAGCAGGTACCGTGAGCGCGCGTACGGAGATTCCGGCGAGCCAGGTTATGGCGCTCCGCGCTCGCACGGGCGCCGGGGTGATGGACTGCCGGCAGGCGCTGCGGGAGGCGGGTGGGGACCTCGAGCGCGCCGTCGACCTGCTGCGCGCGCGGGGCCTGGCCCTGGCTGAGCAGAAGGCGGGGCGCGCCACCCGCGAGGGGATCGTCGAGGCGTACATTCACGGGGGCGGGCGTCTGGGCGCACTGGTCGAGGTCACCTGCGAGACTGACTTCGTGGCCCGGACGGAGGACTTCCGCCTCCTGGCTCGGGAGCTCGCCATGCAGGTCGCCGCCGGCGATCCCCGCTACGTCTCCCGGGAGGAGATTCCGGAGGAGCAACGGGAGAATCCCGTGCTGCGGGAGGCCATCCTCCTGGAGCAGCCCTACATCCGTGACGAACGCCGGACTGTGCGCGATCTCGTGACGGAGACTGTGGCCAAGGTCGGCGAGAACATTCAGATCCGACGGTTTGCCCGGTTCAAGGTGGGAGAGTAAGCCGGGCCTGGAGGTCCGATGATCGCCGCGCAAGAGCCCCGCTACCGGCGCATCCTCCTCAAGCTGAGCGGGGAGGCCCTCGCCGGGGACGGCACTGCGTCGCTCGACGCCGGGGTCCTCCGTCTGGTGGCCCATGAGGTGGCCGATGTCGCCACGCAGGGTGTACAGGTGGCCATCGTCGTCGGGGGCGGCAACTTCGTCCGGGGCGACGACGTCAGCCACCGCATCGGGATCGATGAAGTCGCAGCGCACAACATGGGGATGCTGGCCACGGTCATCAACGCCCTCGCCCTGCAGGACGTAATGGAGCGAGCAGGCCTGACAACCCGCGTCCTCACCGCCGTGGAGATGCGCCAGGTGGCGGAGCCGTTCATCCGGCGGCGCGCCATCCGGCATCTGGAGAAGGGACGGGTGGTGATCTTCGCCGGGGGCACCGGCAGCCCGTATTTCACCACCGACACGGCCGCGGCGCTGCGGGCGATCGAGGTCGAAGCGGATGCTCTGCTGATGGCGAAGAAAGGTGTGGGGGGCGTCTACGACAAGGATCCCCGCCGCCACCCCGATGCGGTCATGTTCCGTCACCTCGACTACATGGACCTGCTCAACCGCGACCTCAAGGTGATGGACGCTACGGCCGTCGCGCTGTGCAAGGACAACAACATGGATATCATCGTCTTTGACGTCGCGCAGCCCGGCAACATCAAGCGCGCCGTGCTGGGGGAGCAGATCGGCACGCTGGTAGGAGGACGACAGACCCCATGACCGAGGACGTCATCAAGGACGCGAAGAGCCGGATGCAGAAGGCGGTGGAGGCGACCCGCCGGGAATTCAGCAGCGTCCGCACCGGCCGGGCAAACCCTGCGTTGCTGGAGCAGGTCAAGGTCGACTACTATGGGGTGTCGACCCCGATCAATCAGGTGGCCACGGTCACCGTCCCCGAGCCACGCCTGCTCGTGGTGGCGCCCTGGGACAAGCAGATGGTGAAGGATATCGAGCGGGCCATCCTCAAGAGCGAGCTGGGACTCACACCGAGCAGCGACGGCGCGGTGATTCGTCTCCCGATTCCGCCACTGACGGAAGAGCGGAGGCGGGACCTGGCGAAGGTGGTGCGCCGCCAGACCGAGGAGGGACGGGTGGCGGTTCGCAACATCCGCCGTGAAGCCAAGGAGATGATTGAAGAGTTGGAGGAGGCAGGGGAGGTCTCAGAGGACGGCGCGAAGCGCGCCCTGGAGGAGCTGCAGAAGCTCACCGACGAGTTCATCGCCACGGTGGACAAGGCCCTGGAGGCCAAAGAGAAGGAGATCATGGAACTGTGATCCCTGAGGTGCTGATCTATCCTCTCGACGAGGCGCGCCGGCTGCTGGAGGGAGAAGGGGTGGAGGCGCGCGTCACGGAGACACACCCGCCGGGCGGTGTCGTCCCGGCGGGGGCCCTGCGGGTGATCCGCCAGCGCGCCGAGGACGGACGGGTTCTGCTCGTCGTGACGCACGAGCGGTATGAGCGGCCCGCCTCGACCGTCGCGGCGCCGCCGATTGCGCCGCCGGAGTCCCGCCCATGAGGGCGTCCGAGCCCGCAAGCCCCCTACCGCGGGTCGACCGGACCCGCGTCCCGCAGCATGTGGCCATCATCATGGATGGCAACGGGCGATGGGCGGAGGAGCGAGGACTCTCACGCACGGATGGGCACCGGGCTGGGAGAGACGCCGCCCGTCGGACGCTCGATGCCTGTTGCGATCTCGGCATCGCTACCCTGACGCTCTACGCCTTCTCCACGGAGAACTGGAATCGTCCTCCGGACGAGGTGGATGGGTTGATGGTCCTGCTGCGGGAGGCGATCGCGGATGAGGCGGAGGACCTGGAACGGAAGGGCATCCGCCTGCGCGTCTCCGGCGACCTCGACGACCTGGACCCGGAGATCGCCGGGTCGCTGCGAGAGGTCATGACGCGCACCCGGAACAACCACCGCCTCGTCCTGAACTTCGCCCTGAACTACGGAGGCCGCGCAGAGGTGCTGCAGGCGGTCCAGCGTCTGGCAATGGAAGCGGCCCGTGGAGACCTCCGCCCCGAGGCGATTGACGACGAGCTCTTTGCCAGCTATCTGTACACCGCCGGACTGCCAGATCCCGATCTCCTCATCCGCACCGGAAACGAGCAGCGGATCAGCAATTTCCTCCTCTGGCAGATCGCCTACACCGAGCTCTACTTCTGCGATCTCTACTGGCCGGACTTCGACGCCGTGCACCTCTACGAAGCCGTGCGGGAGTATCAGAACCGGCGGCGCCGCTTCGGAGGCGTCGATGGCCGTTGAGGCGGCTCCGGCGAAAGCCGCCAGCCCCACCACCCGGCGCACACTCACGGCCATCCTGGGGATCCCGCTGTTCCTGGCGCCCCTCTACTTGGGCGAGTGGATGTGGAGCCTCCTCCTCCTCCTCCTCGCCGTGGTGGGCGCCTGGGAGTGGATCGCGCTGACACGGGCGGCCGGCCTCGGTCCCGCGCCCGCAGTCGTGTTCCCCGCGACGGTCCTGATCTACGGAAGCGCCGTGTACCGGCCCGACCTGATGGCCGGCGCGGCGGCGCTCCTGGTCATGACAGCGTTGCTCGCGCAACTGTGGCCGGCGGGCCGGCCTCAAGCCCCGGCCAATGCGGGGGTCACCGTCCTCGGCCCGCTGTACGTCTCGCTCTTCGCGGCCCTCGATCTGATCCGCCGCCTGCCCGGAGGCCTGGTCTGGACGGTTCTTGTTGTCGCGTCAGTCTGGGTGGCGGACTCGGCGGCCTATTTCGGCGGACGGACCTTCGGCCGCCGCGCCCTCGCGCCGGTGATCAGCCCGAAGAAGACGTGGGAGGGCGCCTGGAGCGGCGAGATCGGCGGGATCGTGGCCGCGCTCGCGGTGGCGGCGATTGCGCGCCTGCCCTGGGGACCGGCCGCCGCCGTGGGCGCACTGGCCGGTAGCGTGGGTCTGATCGGAGACCTGTCGGAATCGGCGCTGAAGCGGGCGGCGCGCGTGAAAGACAGCGGGACCCTCCTGCCCGGTCATGGGGGTATGCTGGACCGCTTCGACGCGATGCTCTTCGTCGCGCCGGCCGCGTACGCGCTGCTCGTGCGGTGGCTGCGATGAGACGGCGGCTCGTCCTGCTGGGTTCCACCGGGTCGATCGGTCGATCGACCCTTGAGGTGGTCGACCACCTGGGCGACGTGCAGGTCGTTGGGCTGGCCGCGCGACAGGACGCCGACGGCTTGGCGGCGCAGGCCGCGCGCTACCATCCCAGGGCCGTGGCCATCGAGGACCGCGAGGCGGTCGGGAGATTGCGCGGGATGGTGCCGCCGGGGACGGCGGTGCTGGGCGGCCCCGAAGGCGTCGCGGAACTGGCGGGACATCCCGAGGCGGATCTCGTGCTTGTCGCCGTCGTGGGCATTGCGGGTCTCGGGCCGACGCTCGCGGCGCTGCGCGCGGGCAAGGATGTGGCGCTGGCCAACAAGGAGACGCTCGTCGCGGGCGGAAGTCTCGTGATGGCGGAGGTGCGCCGCAGCGGGCGCACGCTCCTACCGGTGGACGGCGAGCACAGCGCCATCTTCCAGTGCCTGCAGGGAGCGCCCGCTGCCCTACGGCGGGTGGTGCTCACGGCGTCGGGTGGACCCTTCCTGCGGCGGCCGATTGGAACGCTCGCCGCGGCGACCCCTGAGGAAGCGCTGTCTCATCCGACGTGGCGGATGGGTAAGAAGATCACGGTGGACTCCGCGACGCTGATGAACAAGGGGTTTGAGGTGATCGAGGCGCACTGGCTCTTCGGGGTCACCGTGGATCAGGTCCAGGTCGTGATCCACCCGCAGAGCCTGGTGCATTCCCTGGTAGAGTTTGTGGACGGGTCGCTGCTGGCGCAGGTCGCGCCCCCGGACATGCGGCTCTTCATCCAGTTTGCGCTCACCTATCCGGACCGGCGCCCCTCGCTCCTGCGTCCGATCTCCTGGGAGGATCTCACCATGACCTTCGAGCTGCCCGAGCCTGACCGCTATCCCTGTCTCGGCCTGGCCTATCAGGCGTTGCGCGGTGGAGGGACCGCTCCCGCGGTCCTCAACGCGGCCGATGAGGTGGCCGTGGGGATGTTCCTGGAACGTCGCATCGCCTTTGGGGAGATTCCACTCATCCTGCGCCGGACGATGGAGGCCCACCGGTCGGTGGCCAACCCGACGCTGGAAGACGTGCTGGCCGCCGATGCGTGGGCGAGAGAGACCGCCTCCCGCCGCGCCGTTGAGGTGTCCTGATGCCTGACCTGATGCTCCTCCTGGCCAACGCCCGGTGGGTGCTCGCGGCCATCGTCGCCTTCGGGGCGATGATCTTCGTTCACGAACTCGGCCACTTCCTCGTCGCCAAGCGGACGGGTGTGGTCGTCCACGCGTTTGCCCTCGGGTTCGGCCCCAAGCTCTTTGGCTTCCGCCGGGGCGGGACCGCCTACGCCATCAACCTCCTGCCGTTCGGCGGGTATGTCCGAATGGCGGGGGAGGATTTCGATGCGACGGCGGACGAGGAAGGGTCCTTCCGCCACCGGTCGGTCTGGCAGCGCATGGCCATTGTCACCGCGGGCCCGGCGATGAATCTCCTCCTGGCGGTGGCTCTCCTCTCGCTGGTCGGGGTGACATTCGGCGTGCAGGTCGGCGTCACCAACCGGGTGGCGGCCCTGCAGCGGCGGTGCCCGGCCGAACAGGGAGGCGCCTTGCAGCCAGGATGTCCCGCCGAGCAGGTGGGACTGCGCCCGGGCGATGCGATCGTGGCCATCGACGGGCGACCGATGGAGCGGGGGGAGGAGGTCGTCCGCACCATTCACCAGAGCCCCGGCAAACGGCTCGTGCTGACGGTGGAGCGGGACGGGCAGCGCTTCACGGTCGAGGTGACGCCGCGGCTCGAGCCCACCCAGCAGATCGGGCTGATCGGGTTCGCGCCTGAACCGCTCCGCCAGCGGTTGAATCCCGCCGCCGCTGTGGCGTGGGGGGTCCGGCGGACGGCGGAGATGGCGGTGACGCTGGTGGGGGCGATCGTCAACCTGATCCGGGTCAACAGGTTTCTGGAGAACCTGGGCGGCCCGGTCGCCGCCGCCAATGCCCTGGTGGAAGCCGCCCGGACCGGCGTGGAGAACTTCCTTTATATGACCTCCTTCCTGAGCGTGATCATCGGGCTCTTCAACCTGTTTCCTATCCCGGCACTCGACGGCGGCCGCCTGGCCTTCCTGGCGGTGGAGGCCGTGCGCGGGCGGCCGTTGGATCCCCGGCGGGAAGGGTACATCCACCTCGTGGGCTTTGCGCTGCTGCTCCTCCTGCTGGTAGTCTTGACGGGGCGAGATATCCGGAGACTCTAGTGAGGCTATTAAACGTGGAGCCGGTACCGTTGACGCCGCGGACGGAGACGCGCCGGGTGCGGGTGGGCCCGGTGGAGATCGGGGGCGGGGCCCCCGTGTCGGTCCAGTCGATGACGATCACCGACACGCGTGATGTCGATGCCACGTTGGCCCAGGTCTACCAGCTGGCGGCCGAGGGGTGCGAGATCGCCCGCGTGGCGGTGCCGGATCGAGAAGCGGCCGCGGCGCTTCGAGAGATCTGTTCCCGCAGCCCCGTCCCCATCGTGGCGGACATCCACTTCGATTACCGCCTGGCGTTGCTCGCGCTGGAGGCCGGCGTGCACAAATTGCGGATCAACCCGGGGAATATCGGAAGCCGTGACCGCACCCGCACCGTCGCCCGGGCGGCGAAGGAGCGTGGCGTGCCGATCCGCATCGGCGCCAACATCGGATCGCTCAGCAAGCGCATCCTGCGCCGCTTCGGCGCCCCGTCGGCGGAGGCGCTGGTGGAGAGCGCGCTCGAGGACATCAAGGTGCTCGAGGACCTGGACTTCCACGACATCGTTATCTCGGTGAAGTGCTCCGACGTGCCCATGGCGATCGAAGCGTGCACGATGATGAGCGCGCGGGTGCGCTACCCCCTCCACGTCGGCATCACCGAGTCGGGGACGCTCGGTCCCGGCAGCGTCAAGTCCGCCACGGGGATCGGGGCCATCCTGGCCATGGGGATCGGCGACACGATCCGTGTGTCGCTCGCGGCGGATCCGGTGGAGGAGGTGCGGGTGGGCTACCAGATTCTCACGAGCCTGGGCCTCCGCACCCGGGGGGTCACGCTCGTGGCCTGTCCGTCCTGCGGCCGGGCGGAGGTGGACATCATCGCTATCGCCCAGGAGGTGGAGCGGCGGCTCCAGCAGGTGCGCTCCCCGGTGAAGGTCGCGGTGATGGGGTGCGCCGTGAACGGTCCCGGCGAGGCCCGGATGGCTGACCTCGGCATCGCCTGCGGCCGCGGCATGGGCCTCCTCTTTCGGGATGGAAGGGTCGTGGCCAGCCTGCCGGAGGACCGGCTGGTCGATGCGCTGATGGAGCAGGTCGAGATCGTCGCGCGCGAGAAGTACGCTGCCACCTGAGCGATGCCCGAAAGCCTGGTCACCCCCTGGGAGATCCTGCTGCGCCTGGTCCTGGCGCTGGTGCTGGGGGGCCTGATCGGCCTGGAGCGGGAAAGTGTGGAGAAGCCCGCGGGGTTCCGCACACACATTCTCGTCACGCTGGGGGCCGCGCTGTTCACCCTGATCTCCCGCGAAGGGTTCTTCGGATCGGGGGCCGACCCCGCGCGCATCGCCAGCAACATCGTGGTCGGGATCGGGTTCCTGGGAGCGGGGACGATCTTCCGCAGCGGCGTGATCGTGCAGGGGCTGACCACGGCGGCCAGCCTGTGGACCTCGGCGGCGATCGGGACGGCCGTGGGGATCGGGTTCTACCTGGGAGCGGTCGCGGCGACGCTGCTGGTGATGGCGGTGCTCATTCCCTTCAAGGCCCTGGAGCGTCGGCTGCCGCGCCGAGGTCAGGCGACGGTCGAAGTCATGCTGGTGGACCAGCCTGGACAACTGGGGAAGATCGGCACCGTGCTGGGCGCCTATAACGTCAACATCGATCACGTGGAGCTGTCTGAGAAGACGGATCAGCGCGTGACGATGAGCCTCGCGGTGCGCCTGCCGGCCCGCGTCACGCGCGAAGATGTCCTGGTCGCCCTCGGAGACGTCGAAGGGGTGGAGCAGGTGCGGTGGAAAGAAGGATAGGGTAGAGGAGGGCAGCGATGCGCAACACGAGCGTCGAATTTCTCACGCAGAAACCCGTCTCGGAGCACGAGGTCGAGATCGTTGAGCGGAAGGGGACGGGGCACCCCGACTCCATCTGCGACGCGATCATGGAGCGGGTGAGCATCGCGCTCAGCCGCGAGTATCTGCGGCGGTTTGGCACGATCCTGCACCACAACATCGACAAGGCCTTCCTCGTCGCGGGCGCTGCCGACGTAGCCTTCGGGGGCGGGCAGATCACCGAGCCCATGCGTCTCATCTTCGGCGACCGGGCCACCTATCGCATGAACGGCGAAGAGGTTCCCGTGCACGAGATCGCCATCTCCACCGCCAAGGTCTGGATCACGGAAAACCTGCGGTTCGTCCACCCGGAGGAGCACGTGCAGTACGACGTGCAGATCAAGCCGGGGTCCGTGGAATTGATGGACATTTTCAGTCGAGGCACGCCCGGCGCGAATGACACCTCGGCGGCGGTGGGCTACGCGCCGCTGACGCAGACCGAGGAGATCGTGCGGCGGGTCGAGCAGCTGATAAACTCCCGCACCTTCAAGGAAGATTTCCCCGAAGCCGGCGAGGATATCAAGGTCATGGGCTTCCGCCACGGGCAGGACCTCCACCTGACGTCGGCGGTGGCGTTCGTGGATCGGTTCATCGACAGCGAGGCGACCTACTTCCGGCGCAAACAGGAGCTCCATGATGCGGTGCGCGAGTTCATCCTCAAGCATACGACCTTCGACAACGTGCACCTGTACCTCAACACGCTGGACGCGCCCGGGCGGGGTCTCGGCGGCGTCTATCTCACCGTGACCGGGACCTCGGCGGAGAGCGGGGACAGCGGGCAGATCGGCCGCGGCAACAAGGTCAACGGGGTGATCGCGCTCAACCGGCCGATGGGGACAGAGGCGGCCGCGGGGAAGAACCCCGTCTCCCACGTGGGGAAGATCTACACGATCATGACCCATCAGGTGGCGGCGCGCATCTACGAGGAGGTCCCGGGGGTGCGCCAGGTCTACGTCTGGATGCTGAGCCAGATCGGCGCGCCGATCGATCAGCCGAAGGTCGCCGCCGCGCAGATCATCCCGGCGCGGGGAGCCCGGAAGAGCGCGATCCGGCGGAAGGCCCTGGAGATTCTCGAGCGCGAGCTGAGTCAGATCACCTCCCTGACCCGCGATCTCGCCGAGGGTCGCTATCCGGTCGTGTAGCGGTTCGCCTGGACCATGCTCCGACGCCTGACCGCCGCGGTGGCGGTCGCTCTGATCTTCACCGCCTGCCAGGTCCGGCGGGCCCCCGCCCCCGTCTCCGTCGCCCTGCTGAAAGTCGGTCCGCCCACCCGTCTCACCGACCGGGCGGCGCTGAGTCCGGTCGCCTGGGCTCCCGACGGGCAGGCGCTGGCGCATTCGGATGCGCAGGGCCTCTGGGTGGTGTCACTCGCGGGGCGCGAACGCAAGGTGACCGCCGTCGGGGTGGCTACGCAGGTGGACTGGTCCCGTCCCACGGGTCTGCTGGCCTACATCGACCGGGGAAACATCATGGTGGTCCGCTCGGACGGCACCAAAAGGCAGCGCATCTCCCTGCCGTTGTCACAGGGCCGCCCGGCATTCGCCACGCGCCTGGTCTGGGCCCCGGGCAGCGACCGGATGGCTGTCGCCGTCCGTGAATCCGGGGGAACTGACCGGAACGCGGTCTGGCTGGTAAGCGCCGACGGTGCATTCCGCCGCCGGGTGTTTGAGGCGCCGCCGGGGCAGACGGTGGCAGCGCTGGAATGGTTCCCCGACAGTCTCTATCTCTTCATCGGTCTCGCCCCGGAGGGTGCGGCGGGGGTGTCCCGCCTGCTGCGGTGGCGGATCGCCTATCCGGATCGGCGGATCCTTCCCCAGCCCTTCCCCGAGATCGTCGCGCCGCACCTCTCCCCGAACGGACGGTGGATCGCCTTCGTGGCGCCGGCGGGGCGCGGCGCGGATGCGGACCACGTCTGGGCGGTGCGGGTGGATGGGAGCGGCCAGCCTCGCCGGTTGAGCGGGGACGCGAGGCGCATCACCAGCCTCGCCTGGGCGCCGGCTTCCGAGGCGGTGGCGTTTGCCCGCGTGCTGGACGAATCCCGCGGCGAGGTGTGGGTTGCGGACGTCGAGGGCGGCGGGCGGGTGCGGGTCGCGGAGTTCGTCGCCGAGTTTCCCGATCCCAACCTGCCGCTCGTCGTGCGGTGGTCCCGCGACGGCCGCCATCTGGCCTTCGGGTCCAACAGCGGGAGTTATACCGGTCCGGTCTGGGTGGTACGCCTCGAGCGTCGGTAGCGGTTCCGTTGACAGACTTTGGGGCGACCTCATAATAGGAACATGATGTGCCGCGTGCGGCGTTCGATGGAGTGAGGCGCGAGTATGCCATTGTACGAGTATCGTTGCATCGCCAACAGTCACCAGTTCGACATCACCCAGCCTGTGGGGGACCCGCCCCCGGCCTGTCCCGTCTGCGGCGGTGCCACCCGCAAGGTCTACTCCTCGGTGGGCCTGGTCTTCAAGGGATCGGGCTTCCACGTGACCGATTACCGCCGCCCGGGTGGCCAGGGTGAGGAGGCGGCCCGGCCCGGCGGAACCGATGGAACCAAGGGGGATGGCAAGAAAACGGATGCTCCCGCCGCATCGGAGTCCAAAGCGTCGAATACCGGAGGCAAGGAGCCGGCGGGTGGCAGCAAACCGGCGGAGCCCGGCAAGTCCTAACGCCGCTCCACGAGGGATGAGGCATGGCCGGTGGGTCATGCCTCTTGTTGTTTATCTCCTCCTCGTCCTGTGCTTCGTTCTCGCGGGTCCGAGGACCGTGGCGCTGGCCGTCGCTCCCCGCGTGTCCGGCACGCCGAACGTCACCGCCGACATCCAGATCGGCTTCGGCGGGCATGTTGTCCCGGACGTCTGGATCCCCGCGTTCCTGATCCTGAGAAGCGATCGAGCGGTGACCGGGACGATTGAGGTGATGACGGTCAGGACCCGCCCGCCTGCGACGGAGCGCGTGCGGGTGCGGGTTCACCTCCTCGCTCGGACACCGCATCCGGTGACCGTGCCGGTGATCATCCGGGAGATCCACGCGCCCGTGGCCGTCCGCCTGCTGGAAGGTGAAACGCTGCTCGCGGAATGGCGGGTCAGGATCCCACCCATCCGGCTCGCGGAGGCGGTGATCCTCGCCCTGAGCGATCGCCCGATCGGCCTCGGGCGGATCCTGGGGGAGGAGAGCCGGACCCGGATCGCCTACGTCACCGAAGAGGATCTGCCCACCCGCTGGCAGATGTACGAGGGTGTGCGGGCAATCGTCATCCGCGCGCTCGACGACCGCCGGGTGGTCCCGACCCAGGTGATGGCGCTTGCGGGATGGGTGGCTGCAGGCGGACGGATCGCCATTGTCGCTCCGCCCCCGGCCGACATCCTCTCCCGCACGACGCTGCGGCCGTTCCTCGAGGAGCGTCCACTCCCGCCGGCTCCTGCCGGCAAGGCCGAGCAAGTCTATCCGTGGGGCAGAGGACAGGTCACGGTGGTCTCCCTGGATCCTTTCCGTCCCGACCTCGAGCCGGAAACGGCGGCGATCTGGACGCGTCTCCTCACCGCTGCGCCTGCGCCGCCGCTGGTGGATCGCACGCTGCTGGAGGTCCTTCCCGGGACCCTGGGGGCCAGTCCGCTCGTCCAGCTGCTGATCGTCATGACGCTGGGTGCCTACCTGGCGCTGTTGCGGCCCATCACCCGCGGGCTGCAACTGGGGAGGCCGGGCTGGCTGCTGGCCGCGGGCCTGCTGGGCGCGACAACACTGGCGGCCGCGATCCTGTCGGCGGTGGTCCGCCAGCAGTCGTCGGGGATTGTGCAAGGGGCGGTGGCAGAGGTGTTGCTGGCCGGTGGGGATCTCGCCAGGATCGACACCTTCGGCCACATCGTGCTCCCCCGCGGCGGCGCGTTCCGCGTGCGGTCCACGCCGGACACGCTGATCCGTCCGCTGAGCGGCGCCGAGACGACGCTCGTCCTGGCGGAGGAGACGCGGCTTGAGGGCAGGGGAGAGGCGACGCTGGCGGTCCACGCGACGGCGCTCGGGCCGCTGGTGGTCCGGGGCTTCTACCGGAAGAGCCCGCAGGGGGTGGAGGTGGAGATCGATAATCGCACCGGCCGGATGTTGCGGGATCCGCAGATCTTCCTGGACGGGCGTGTCCAGCCGTTGCCCTCGATCGGGGAGCGGGTGCGGGCCACCCTTTCCCCCTTCCACTGGCGCGAGCCGCCGTCCGCGGAGGCGGTACGCGGGGCGCGGGGGCGGCTCCACGCCTTGGCTTTCAGCCGTCTCCGCGCCAATGCTATAATCAACCCTACTATCTATATGGTGGCGTGGCTGCACGATGAGCGGGGCGTGCTTCGGTGGAACGGGCGGCCCGCGGCCCCGCTGCTCATCATCCTCCCACTCAGTCGAGCGCCGGGGGACGCCCCGTGACGATCAAGCTGAATCCCGTGACCCGAGGCGACCTGCGGTCCCGGCTGGCATCGCCCAAACTTCTCTGGGTGCTCCGGCTGTACGTCGCGGTCCTCAGCCTCCTCGTGGTGCTCTCGCTTCCCTCGGAGGTGGGACGATTGTCGCAGTTCGTGGAGGCCGATCTCGTGCAGGCCTTCCTGCTCTTCCAGTTGGGCTGGGTCGCCTACCTGACCTCCGCCCTGGCGGTGGGCGAGATCGGTGTGGAGGGGGAGAAGGCGGTCCTGGATCTGGCAGCGACCTCGTTCTCCCCGGTGACGATCGCGCTGGGCAAGTTCTGGACCTCGATGCTCACCTCCGGAGGGCTCGTGCTCCTGGCCCTGCCGCCGCTGGTGTTGCTTGCGCCGCTCACCATTGGATCGATCCCTGGCATCGCGCTCGCCGTCCTGGCGATGGTCGTGCTGGTGGCGCCGCTCGCCATCATCAGCACCTGGCTTGCCGCGGCAGTGGCGTCGGACCTGCTGCGTCCTGTGCTCCACTGGTCGGTCTTGCTCGGTCTGTTTGCTGCGACGCGGTGGCTCGGAGATCCGTTCGTCCTTGTGAACCCGATGCGGGTGGTGGCCGCGGCGTATCGCGGCGCTCCGCACGCGTGGCCGCTCGCGCTGCTGCCATATCTCGCGATCGCCGCGCTGGGCTGCGTCCTGACCGGCCGGGCGGTCGTCGGCTGGCGGCGTGAAGTGGCGCTCAGATGACGCTCCCCCCGGAAGTGCTGGCACTCCTCCGCCGGGTCGCCCGGGCGCTCGCCTGGACCCAGGCGCTCGTCTGGGGGACGCGCGGGGTGGGTGCGGCGGCGGGGGCCTCGCTGCTCCTGGTGGCGGTGGGGACCATCCTGCCGCTCCCGATCTCTCCGCTGCTTGTGCTGGGAGCAGGCCTGACCGCCGCCGGTGCCGCGGCGCTGCTTCGCGGTGTTGTGCCTGCCCGGAGTCTCCTGGTGGTGGCGCATGTTGCGGATGCGCGACTGGGTCTCGCCGAACGGTTGAGCACGGCGGTCGACCTGGCCGCAGGACGCATCCAGAAGACAGCACTGGCGCAGGCGGTGATGGCGGACGCGACCCGGCGCGCCGGCGCGGTTGTTCCGGGTGCGGCCTTCCGCATCCGGCCCCCGGTCTCCGCGCGATGGACCGCGCTCACGGTCGTAGCCGCCCTCCTGGCCAGCCTCTCGGTCGGGGGGTTGACACTGCCCGCCACGCCTGCGCGACAGAAGGCGGCGCAGATCCGGAGCGAAGGCCGGCGGTTGGAGCAGGTCGCCCGTCGCCTGGAGCAGGTCGCGCGAACGGAGCGGGTGCCGGAGGCCAGGCGGGCCGCTCAGCAGGTCCGCCAACTTGCCCGGGACCTGCAGCGTCCACGCGTGGACCGCGTGTCAGCCGAATCCAGGCTGGCGGCGCTCGAGCGACAACTGGAGGGGACGCGGCAGCAACTCAGCGAGCGGATCGGTCCGGCGTCCCCCCGCCCTCGGTCCGATCTTCCTGACGCGCTGTTTCGGTCACCGGCCATGCTGGACCAGCCCATCCGGCAGCTGCGCGAACTCGCCGCTCGCCTGGCCGACTCGCAGGGCGTTCAGGGGGAACGCCGGGACCTGTTGCAGCAGTTAAGTTCACTGTCACAGGCAGGGGAGGGGCAGATGCCCGCCGCGGTCCGCGGCAAAGTGGAGGAGGCCCGGCGGCAGGTGGAGGCGGGCAACGCGGCGGCAGGGCGTGAAACGCTGACGCAGGCTCTTCAGGACCTCGAGGCGCTGCGCGCGATGATGGCCGACGAGCAGGCCCTCAGCGAGACAGCGCGGGAACTGCAACGCTCGGCCCAGCGGATCGCCCGCGGCGCGCCGGGCGGAAGCGGTCCGGAGGAGGAAGGCCTCGAGGGCGACAATTCTCCCGCGTCCGCCCCAGGAAGGCAACGCCTCATCGATCGGGAGGAAGACTCCCCGGGCGCGCTTCCGCCGAAGGGTCCCCACGAGGGATCGACACCCGGACAGGGGAGGGCGCCAGAAAAACTCGGCGCGCAGACCCCGAGGCTCGAAGCCTCCGGGGAGCGGAGCCGCGTGCGCGGACAGGAGGCCCGGGGCGGGTTGCAGACCTCAGAGATCCTGGGCCCCGGTCGGCGGCAGCCGGCCCGGACGCGGGTGGTGAAGCTCTCGCCGGCGGTGGTGCGGCGGGCGGATGAGCACATGGCCCGCGCCCGCATCCCCGCGGATCTCCGCAGCCTGGTCCGCCGGTACTTCGAGCAGCTCGCCCGCAGACCGTAGAGGACACCCCGTGGAGCCACACGCATTCCGCCAGACGTTTGCGCGCCTCCGCTCAGAGATCCAGAAAGTCATCGTCGGCCACGAGGCCCTGCTCGATGAGGTGCTCATCGCCCTCGTCGCGGGGGGCCACGTCCTGCTGGAGGGCGTGCCGGGGCTCGGGAAGACCCTGCTCGTGAAAACCCTCGCCGCAACACTCGACCTCCGGTACTCGCGGATCCAGTTCACCCCGGACCTGATGCCCGCGGACATCATCGGGACGAACGTGGTCATGCAGGATGAGACGGGCCGCCGCTTCTTCGAGTTTCAGCGCGGGCCGATCTTCTCCCAGATTGTGCTGGCCGACGAGATCAACCGGGCCACGCCGAAGACACAATCGGCACTGCTGGAGGCGATGCAGGAGCACTCGGTGACGGTGGCCGGCACCCACTACCAGTTACAGGAGCCGTTCTTCGTCCTGGCCACCCAGAATCCCATCGAGATGGAGGGTACCTACCCCCTGCCCGAGGCGCAGGTGGACCGGTTTCTCTTCAAACTCCGGGTGCCGTTCCCTCCGCTCGCGGACCTGGTGACGATCATGGACCGCACCACGGGGCCGGAGGCGCCGGCGGTGGAGGTGGTAACGCCGGGCCCCATCGTGCTGGCGATGCAGGCGCTGGCGCGCGAGGTGGCGGTGGCCGCGCACGTGAAGGAGTACGTGGCCAGGCTGATCGGCGCCACCCACCCGGAGGGCGAGAGGGCGGCGTCCATGGCGCGGCGCTTCGTCCGCTACGGCGCAAGCCCGCGCGGGGCGCAGGCGCTCCTGCTGGCCGCCAAGGTGCGCGCGCTCGTCGCGGGCCGGGCGAATGTCTCCTTCGAGGACTTGCACGCGCTCGGCCTCCCGGCGCTGCGGCACCGCGTCATCCTGAACTTTGAGGGTGAGGCCGAAGGGGTCGACCCCGACGACGTCGTCCGCAATGTCCTGGAGGAGACCCCCGAGCTCGCGGCCAGGGTCTGAGGGTGCCAGGCGACCTGCTGCTCGATCCCGAGTTTCTCCGCAAACTGGAGACTCTGAGTCTGCTCTCGCGGCGCATGGTGCAGAGCGGGCTCCGCGGGGAGCGGCGCTCCTCCACCCTCGGCCGGGGCGTCGAGTACGCGGACTACCGCAGCTATCAGGCGGGCGACGACTACCGCTACATCGACTGGAACATCTTCTCGCGGCTCGACCGGCTCTTCGTGAAGCTCTTCAGTGAAGAAGAGGACATCAACGTCCACCTGCTGGTGGACCAGAGTCGCTCGATGGGATTCCCACCCGCCCCGGTGCGGCCCTCCAAACTCCAGTATGCGGCCCGGGTGGCCGCCGCGATCGGCTACATCGGCCTCGTGAATCTCGATCGGGTCAGCGTCGTGACATTCGACCGTCAGGTCACCTCCCTGCATGGCCCCGGCCGGGGGCGTGGAGGGGCCTTTCACCTCTTTGATTTCCTGGGATCACTGGAA
The DNA here is from genome assembly GCA_031420915.1 of Armatimonadota bacterium. Lineage (GTDB taxonomy): Bacteria > Sysuimicrobiota > Sysuimicrobiia > Sysuimicrobiales > Humicultoraceae > JANONS01. Next base: position 12,744 of record JANONS010000370.1, on the reverse strand, counting down.
CCCGGCGGGTCCAGCGACCTCTCCGCCGCGCTGAATGAGTACGCGCACCGGACGCGCCGCCGCGGTCTCCTCGTGCTACTCTCCGACCTGCTGATGCCGGGCGGCGTCGGCGAGGCCTTGAAGGTTGCCCGCGCCCACCGCTTCGATCTGTTTGTCATCCACATCCTGAGCGACGAAGACCTGACACCCGCCCTCGCCGGAGATCTGCGCCTGGTGGACAGCGAGACCGGCGCGGCGGTCGACGTGACGGTGGATGCGCAGGCGCTGTCCGCGTTTGCCCGGGAGCGGGACCGGTATCTGGCGGACCTGGAGCAGTTTTGCCTGCGCCACCGGATCGAGTACCTGCGGACGACCACCTCGATTCCCTTTGAAGATCTGATCCTCCGCTACCTGCGGGTGGGAGGCCTGATCGCCTGATGCGCGCGTTCCCCGTGATCGGGTGATGGTGACACTCGGCCTGCCGCAGGCGCTCTGGTTCCTGCTGACCATTCCCATTCTCCTCCTCCTGCACATGCTGCGGGCGCGGCGGGAGGCGCGGACGGTCAGCAGCACGCTGCTCTGGGAGCGGACCGCCCGCGACCAGCGCGCGCGCATTCCGGTCCGGCGCCTGGAACGGAGCCTCCTCCTGCTGCTGCAGATCCTGGCCGCCACGCTGTTGGCCCTCGCGCTGGCGCGCCCCGCGCTGACGGTCGAGGGGGTCGCCGGATCCGCGCTGGTGCTGGTCTTCGACACTTCTTTAAGTATGCAAGCTCGAGATGTGACGCCGACTCGCTTCGGCGCGGCCCAAACCGAGGCGCTGCGGCTCATCGACCGGCTCGGCCGCGGCCGGCCGGTGATGATCATTGAGGCGGGGGCCGGGCCTCGCGTGGTCACCGAGTTCACCGCCGACCAGCTGGCGCTGGCCCGCGCCGTTCGCCGGATGCGCCCCACCGACGGGCCATCCGACCTGGACGCCGCCATCCGGGTCGCGGCGGCGCAGCGCGTGCGGGGGCGGCCCGCGCAGACGGTGGTCTTCACCGACCGGCCCGGGCTGCAGCTGGCCCGAGTGGTCTATCGTCCTCTCGGCGGCTCCGCCGACAATGTGGCGATCACTCGCGCCGCGGCGAGCACGAGTGGGGGCGGGAGGACGTACCTCCTCACCGAAGTGCGCAACTTTGGCGGTGCGGCGCGGACGGCCGCCCTCCGCGTCACCTGGCCCGACGGGACCGCGGAGGTCGCGCGGGTCACGATCCCCCGAGAGGGATCGGTGACGCGGGTCTGGACCGCGCGGGGGGACGGAGCGGCCAGGATCGCGGTGGAGACGGGGGACATCCTGCCTGCGGACGACGAGGCGGTCGTTCTCGTCGGGCAAGCGAGCCGCCCGCGGGTGCTCCTGGTGAGTGGAGGCAACCCCTTCCTGGAGGCCGTGCTGAGCGTCCTGCCGGTGCGGCAGGTCGACCAGACCGCGAGGGTGGATCCCGCGGCGTGGGCAGGATACGACCTGATCGTCCTCGACCGCACGCCGCCGCTGGTCCTTCCGCCGGGTCGTTATCTTCTGGTGGGCACCGTCCCGGAGAATCTGCCGGTCGATGTGGAGGGGAGAACGAGGAACGTCACCGTCCTCAGGACCGTCGACGCTCACCCGGTCCTGCGACTGGTCGATCTTGCCGGCGTCCGCGTGGACGAGGCGCTCTCGCTGCGGCCCCAGGGTGGGACGGTGCTGGCCGAGGGTACAGTACCGCTCGTGTGGGTGATCGAGCGCCCCGACATCCAGGCGGTCGTCCTTCCCTTCGACCTGCTCCGCTCCGACCTCCCCGTGCATCCTGCGTTTCCGCTGTTGATGGCCAACGTGCTGGAGTGGCTCCATCCCGCTACGGCGATCCCGGTGGGTGGGACGCTGCTTGTGCCCGCGGGCGCCGAGGACCGCGTCCAGCTCGTTGATCCCGCCGGCCGGGGACATCCGGTCGCGGTGAGCGGCGGGGTCGCGGCGCTGCCCCGGTTCGAGCGCGCTGGGCTCTACGTGCTGAAGGTGGGGTCGAAGGAGCGGAGGATCGTGGTGACGGCGGCCACCGCGACCGAGTCGGACCTGCGGCAGACTCCTCCGCCGGCCGGGGCGGCCCCGAGCGACGTGGGCCTCCGCCAGCACGAGCTGTGGTTTCCGCTCCTCCTCGCGGCTCTCGCCATTCTCCTTCTGGAGTGGCTGCTGTGGCTGCGGACGGCTCCGGCCCCTACCCTGCTCGCCCGGCATCGCGTGCGCCGTCCCCTTCTGCTTCTCAGGCTGGGAGTTGTGGGACTGCTGATTCTGTCACTCACCGGCCTCGAGATCGCGCGGGGCGGCAGGGATCTCGCGGTGGTCTTCGCGCTCGACCTCTCCGACAGCGTGCCCCCATGGGAGCGGCAACGGGGGCTCGACCTCATGCAGGCAGCAGCACGCGATGCGCGCCCGGGGGATCGATTCGCCCTCGTCACCTTTGGCGCCGACGCGATGGTCGCCGAAGGGCTCGTAGAGGATCCCCAATTTCCCCTCGCGCCGCGGCCGGGCGGGCATCGCACGGATATCGGCAGAGGCATCCGCACCGCTCTGGGGCTTCTCCCGCCTGAGGGCGGACGGCGCATCGTGGTGCTGACCGATGGCCACGATACGGAGGGCCAGGCAGGCGCGGCGGCGCTACTGGCGGCCGCGGCCGGCGTCGAGCTGGGCGTCGTCCCCCTCGGCAGCGCTGGGGGCAATGAGGCGCGGATCGACATCCTCCAGGCGCCGCGGGAGGTGCGCGTGGGCGAGAGATTTCAGGTGCAGGTGTGGACCGAGGCGTCCCAGGCCGCGCGCGGCGTCCTCCGCCTCCTCGCAGGCGGACGGGAGGTGTGGAGCGGGGCGGTAAGCCTGCGCGAGGGACGGACGCTCCTCAGCATTCCCCAGCGGGCGATCACCCCCGGGACCGTGACCTATGAGGCGCGTCTCGATGTGACACCTGACGAATTGAACGAGAACAACCGGGCCTATGGCATCGTGCAGGTGATGGGCGCGGCGCCGGTGCTCTACGTGGGCGGCCGTGGTGGTGCGCTCCCCCGCTGGCTCCGGGCGCAGGGTCTGGACATCCACGAGATCGCCCCGGAGACCCTCCCCGCGGAGGCGGCCGCGCTGGCCGGCGTCCCCGTGGTGGTGCTGGACGACGTGTCGGCCACCGCGCTCTCACCCGCCCAGCAGCGCGCGCTGCGGGAGTATGTCTCCGCGCTTGGCGGCGGCCTGGTCGTCGTGGGCGGCCCCCACGCGTTCGGGGTGGGCGGGTATGCGGGAACCGACCTGGAGGCGGTCCTGCCCCTCAGCATGGACGTCCGCCATCGCGTCGCGATTCCCTCGATGGCGGTGGTCCTCGTCGTGGACGCCTCGGGCAGCATGGCCAGTTTCGGTCCCGAGATCGCCAAGGTCGAGCTGGCCAAGGAGGCGGCGCAGTCGGTGATCGACCTGCTGGGCGAGCGCGACCTCATCGGGGTGATCGCCTTCGATCAACAGCCTCACTGGCTGGTGCAGCTGTCGGAGGCCCGCCACCGCGAGCAGATTCTCGCGCAGGTGTCGCGCATCAGCGCGGGCGGCGGGACCAATCTTCACCCCGCGCTCCAAGAGGCGTTCCGTGCGCTGGAAGGGGCACAGGCGAAGGTCAAGCACGTGATCATCCTCTCGGATGGGCAGACGGACCCGGGGGATTTCGCGCGCCTGGTGAGGCGGATGGCCCGGGCGAAGATCACGGTGAGCAGCGTGGCGATCGGGAGGGACGCCGACCAGCAGATCATGCGCGACCTGGCGTCGTGGGGGAGGGGGCGGTACTACTTTACGAGAGATCTCTACACCATCCCGCAGATCGTCACCGCGGAGGCGGTGCTCGCGACCCGCGCCTACCTCATCGAGGAACGCTTCCGTCCCCTGGTCGCGCCGGGCTCCTCCCTTCTGCGGGACATCGACCCTCTCCCGGCGTTGCGGGGGTATGTGGCCACCGCGCCGAAGCCGACGGCGACGCTGCACGCGCTCTCGCCGCAGGGGGATCCCGTGCTTGCCTCCTGGCAGTACGGGCTGGGCCGCGCGGTCGCGTTCACCTCGGATGCGGCGGCGCGGTGGGCGGTGGAGTGGTTCGCCTGGCCCGATGCCGCCCGCTTCTGGTCGCGCCTCGTGCGCTGGGCGATGTCGCCTCCCGCCCACCCGCTCGACGTGCACGCCGCCGTCGAGCGAGACCAGGTGCATGTGGTGCTGGACGCCCGGGATCAGGATGGCGCGCTGCTCCTCGATCTCACCGCGCGGGCGGAGCTCGTCGGGCAGGCGGGCGAACCGGTGACGCTCTGGCAGACAGCGCCGGGGCGGTATGAGGGGCGGGTGCGCGTCAAGAACCCCGGCGGATATCTGGTGAGCGTCGCGGCCAGCCGGGAAGGCCGGCCGGTGGGCGTCGGCCGCGCCCCAGTCGCCGTGGGCTACTCTCCCGAATTGCGCACGGTCGGAGCAAACACTGCCGGGCTGGCGCGGCTGGTCGAGGTGGCGGGAGCCCGTCCGATCGAGACGTCCGCCGAGATCCTCCAGCCCCCCGCCAGGGGCAGCCGCCGGAGCCAGCCGGCCTGGCCGCCCATGACGGCGGTGGCGCTGGGCCTGTTCGTCGTGGAGGTGACCTTGCGCCGCGTGCCGGTGATCAGTGAGGTGACAAGGAGGGCGCTCGCGCACCTCGTCGCCTGGGTGCGGCGCGAGCCTCCGCAACCGCAACCGGAGGATCGAGAGTACGAGGCGGCCGACCAGTGGCCCGCTGCCGATGAGGGCCTGGCGGGTCACAGCGCGGACATGGAGCAGGCGGCCCGTCTCTACATCGCCCGCCTGCGCAAGCAGCAGGAGAGCGACCGGAAAGGCGAATGAGAATCGACCCCTTCGATCCGAGGAACGCGAGCGACAGGCAGTACGCCGCGGCGACGGAGTTCTCGAACAGGATACGGGCGGAGATCCTCCCCGACGATCCGCCGGTCCCCGTCGAGGAACGCATTCAGGGCTGGCGGAACATTCCTGCGTTTGTCGAGACGTCGGCCTGGCATGTCTGGCGGGAGGACGGATCGGAGATCATCGGCTCGGGGAACGTCAATTTCCTTCGAAAAGAAGAGAACCGCCACGTCGTCGACTTCGGCATCTGGGTGCTGCCGGAGTTCCGGCGGCAGGGCATCGCCCGCCGGCTGCTCGCCCTGATCGTCGAGGTCCCGAAGCGGGAGGACCGGCGGCTGATGATCACGTCTACGAATGGGGCGGTGCCCGCGGGTGAGGCGTTCATGACGCACCTGGGTGCTCAGATGGCTCGGGCGAACCACATAAACCAGCTTGACCTGCAGGATTTGAATCGCGACCTGCTGCGGTCGTGGCAGGAGCGCGCCTGGAAGCGGGCATCGGACTTCGACCTCGGCCTGTGGGAGGGCGACTATCCGGAGGAGGAGATCGAAGAGATCGCCGCGATGTTCGAGGCGGGCAACCGTATGCCGCGGGGCGACCTCCAGGTGGAGGATGAACACTGGACGCCCCAGCAGATCCGGGAGTTCGAAAAGCAGGAGCGGGCGCGCGGCATCCAACGCTGGACGATGTACGTCCGGGAGAAGGGCAGCAGGGGGATCGCGGGGTTCACCAGGGTGGGCTGGCACCCGAACCGGCCGCAGATTCTCTACCAGTACGGCACCGCCGTCTTCCCCGAGTACCAGAACCGCGGCCTCGGGCGCTGGCTCAAGGCCGCCATGCTGGAGAAGGTGCTACGCGACCGGCCGCAGGTCAGGTACGTGCGCACCGGGAACGCGGACATGAACGCCCCAATGTTGAAGATCAACCAGGAACTCGGGTTCAAACCGTACCGGTCGAACTATGACTGGCAGATCGACACGGCGAAGGTGGTCGAGTACCTGCGAAGTCGCGGGTCCGGTGCCTGATTCCCTACCTCGTCGTTACCCTTCCGCTTGACAGGCTCTTCATCCGCTCCGTACCGTGGTGAGTGGTCCCCTAACCGGTGAAGCGTCGGACAGGCAGAAGCGGTCGGAATCATCGCTGTCCCCGGAGGGAGGACCGATAAGGGCCTCTGACGCGCCGAGGGAGGGGAGGACAATGGCGAAGACGAGCGAGAGGACAGAGATCGAGCGCCTTCGACAGGATCTCGCTGAGGCGCATGAGCAACAGCGCGCCACGCGAGCGGTGCTCGATCTCGTCGCGCGCGCGGACTCGGACCCGCGATCGGTCTTCGAGGCCGTCATCGACAACGCCGCGCGGCTCTGCCGCGCAGACACCGCAACGTTCCTCCGTCGCTACGGAGACGAGTACGTCATCGAGGCCGTCGGCGGGCCCGCCCCACAGTTTCCCGTGGGGGGCCGCATCCCAGTGAGCGCTCCGACCGTGGTCGGGACAGCGGCCTCGACGCTCGTCACCGTCCACGTCGAAGACACCGCACAGAGGCCGGATCTTCCACAGAAAGGTCCCCGCACGCGGCTGGCCGTGCCGGTCGTCAGCGACGGCGTGCTCGTCGGGACCATCGGCCTCGGCCGCGTGATGCCGCAACCATTCACTGACCGCGAGATCCGGCTCGTCGAGACGTTCGCGCAGCAAGCGGCGATCGCGATCGAGAACGTACGCCTCTTCAACGAGACGAAGGAAGCGCTCGAGCGGCAGATGGCGATCGCCGAGATCCTCCGCGCGATCTCGAGCTCGCCCACGGATATCCAGCCCGTGCTCGACGTCATCGCGGCGAGCGCTCGTCGCTACTGCCAGGCCGAGGATGCGGCAGTCCTGTTGATTCGGGACAGCATGCTGTCACCGGTCGCGCACGACGGACCACTGAGCGGCCGGCTGCCCGAGGGCGCCACGGGGTTCCCGCTGGATCGCGGCTCGGTCTCGGGTCGATCGATCGTCGAACAGCACACCATGCAGGTCGCTGATCTCCAGACCGAGTTGGAGGAATACCCGATCGGCAGCGAGCAGGCGAGGAGTGGCGGCTATCACACGACCCTGGCAACGCCTCTCCTTCGCGAGGGCAAGCCGCTGGGCGCGATCCTGCTGCGACGCGCGCACGTGCGTCCGTTCACCGAGCAACAGCTCGATCTGCTCCGGACGTTCGCCGACCAGGCCGTGATCGCGATCGAGAACGTGCGCCTCTTCAACGAGACGAAGGAGGCGCTCGAGCGGCAGACGGCGATCGCGGAAATCCTGCGGGTCATTTCCAGCTCACCCGCGGAGCTCGCACCGACTCTCGACGCGATCGCGGCGAGCGCCCGTCGGTTCTGCCAGGCCGAAGACGCCTCCGTCGTCCTGATCCGTGATGGTCTGCTCTCAGTGGCTGCGCATAGCGGCCCGATCGCCGCCACCGTGCCCGAGTGGCCTGCCGATCGCGGCTCGGTGACCGGGCGATCCGTCGTCGAGCGCCGCACCGTGCAGGTCCCCGACCTCCTCGCCGAGAGCGACGACGAGTACCCGATCGGGCGGGCGCAGGCGAAGAGGCTCGGCCATCGCACGACGCTGGCGACGCCGCTCCTCCGGGAGGGCAAGGCCCTTGGCGCGATCCTCCTGAGACGGAAGGAGGTGCACCCCTTCACCGAGCATCAGATCGGGCTCGTCCAGACGTTCGCGGATCAGGCCGTCATCGCGATCGAGAACGTGCGCCTGTTCAACGAGACCAACGAGGCGCTCGAACGAGAACGGGCGACGAGCTCGATCCTCAGCGTCATCAGCCGCTCCACGACGGAGCTTCAGCCGGTGCTCGATGCGATCGTCGAGACCGGAGCACGGCTTTGCGAGGCGGAGATGGCGTTCATCTACCAGGTCGAGGGTGACGTCTTCAAGCTTCGGGCCGCCCACCGCGTTCCCCAAGCCTTCATCGAGTACACGAACGCCGATCCCGTACCTGTCCGGCCTCACCGCGGAACCCTCTCCGGGCGCGTGGTCGCGGAGCGCCGCGCCGTTCAGATTCCGGACGTCCTCGCAGATCCCGAGTACGAATCCTGGGAGGGGCAGCGGCTCGGCGGCTTCCGCGCGATGCTCAACGTGCCCATGCTCCGTGAGGGTCAACTGATCGGCCTGATCGGGCTGTGGCGCCGGGAGCCGCTCGCATTTACGGACCAGCAGGTCGAGCTGATGACGGTGTTCGCGGATCAGGCGGTCATCGCGATCGAGAACGTGCGCCTCTTCAACGAGACGAGGGAAGCGCTCGAGCAGCAGACGGCGGTCGCCGAGGTCCTCAAGACGATCAGCCGCTCCGCGTTCGAGCTGCAGCCGGTGCTCGAGACCGTCATCGCGCACGCGACGAACCGGTGCGAGGCGCAGCAGGGCTACATCAACCGGAAGGACGGCGACGTCTATCGGCTCGCCGTCGCCTACGGGATCACGCCCGAGTTCCAGGCCTTCACGGACGCGAACCCGATCAATCCGATGGGGCGCGGGACCGTTACCGGCCGCGTCGTGCAGGACCGCGCGGTCGTCCACGTGTCCGACGTCCTCGAGGATCCGGAGTACACGTACTGGGAGGCGCAGGGGCTCGGCAACTTCCGCGCGATCCTCGGCGTGCCGATGATGCGGGACGGCAACGTCATCGGTGTCATGCTCCTGTGGCGGACGGAGCCGAAGCCGTTCACGGAGAAGCAGATCAAGGTCATCACGACCTTCGCCGACCAAGCCACGATCGCGATCGAGAACGCGCGGCGGTTCGAGGAGACGAAGGAGGCGCTCGAGCGCCAGACGGCGATCTCCGAGATCCTCCGCGTCATCTCCGGCTCGCCGACCGAGCTCCAGCCAGTGCTCGACGCCATCGCCGCGAGCGCTCAGCAGTTCTGCCAGGCCGAGGATGCACTTCTCGTCCTGCTCCGGGAAGGGATGCTCTTCGTGGGCGCGCATAGCGGGCCGATCGAGACCACCGCGATCCCGGAGTGGCCTGCCGATCGAGGATCGGTCACGGGTCGCGCGGTGGTCGCCCAGCAGGTCGTGCACGTCCATGATCTCCTGTCCGAGTCGGACGACGAATACCCGATCGGGAAGCGCCTGGCCGCGATGCTCGGGTTCCACACGGCGCTCGCGGCGCCGCTGATCCGCGAAGGGAACTCCCTCGGCGCGATCATGCTGCGCCGCATAGAGGTGCAGCCCTTCACGGAGCACCAGATCGAGCTTGTGCGGACGTTCGCTGATCAGGCCGTCATCGCGATCGAGAACGTACGTCTCTTCAACGAGACGAAGGAGGCGCTCGAGCGGCAGACCGCGATCAGCGAGATCCTGCGCGTGATCTCGCGGACGCAGACGGACGTGCAGCCCGTCCTCGACGCGATCGCCGAGAACGCGGTTCGATTCTGCGCGGCCGAGGACGCGCTCATCATGCTGCCCGAGGGCGATCAGCTCCGGTTGAGGACGCACTTCGGCCCGGTCTCATTTGCTGAAGGGTTGACGTATCCGATCGATGGGCGATCGATGAACGGTCGGGCGTACGTGGAGCGGCGCACGATCCACGAGCCCGACATCCTCGCGGCGGCTGAGGAATACCCGCTGGGGGCGGCGTACGCGCGGACGGAGGAGTTCCGGACGGTGCTCGTCACGCCGCTGCTCCGTGAAGGGCAGGCGATCGGGACGCTCACGCTGCGTCGTTCGATCGTGAGGCCGTTCACCGAGAAGCAGATTGGACTGCTGCAGACCTTCGCGGACCAAGCGGTCATCGCCATCGAGAACGTGCGCCTCTTCAACGAGACGAAGGAGGCGCTCGAGCAGCAGACCGCGATCTCGGAGGTACTGAAGGTCATCAGCCGCTCGACCTTCGACCTTCAGCCCGTTCTGGATACGGTGATCGAGAATGCCACCCGGCTGTGCGGAGCGGATATGGCGTGGATGACGGAGGTCAAGGACGGCCTCGTGAGCTACGGAGTGGCGGGGTACGGTTCCGATGCCGAAGGCCGGGCGATCACGGAGTACATGACCCGGGGCACGTCGCCCGACCCATCGAATCCCAGAGCGATCACGGATCGTGCACTCGTCGAGCGGCGTACCGTGACGAGCGCAGACATCGCCAGCGACCCCGAGCTGAGCCAATCGAGGATCGCACTCCAAACGGGGGCGCGCAGCATGGTCGCCGTCCCAATGCTGCGCGAGGGAGAGCCGATCGGCGCGATCGCGGTGTGCAGACACGTCGTCCGACCCTTCACCGACCGTGAGATCCGGCTTATCGAGACCTTCGCCGACCAAGCCGCCATCGCCATCGAGAACGTGCGCCTCTTCAACGAGATCCAGGAGAAGAGCCGGCAGCTCGAGGTCGCGAGCCGGCACAAGAGCGAGTTCCTCGCGAACATGAGCCACGAGCTGCGCACGCCCCTAAACGCGATCATCGGGTTCACCGACGTGATGCTCCAGGAGATGTTCGGCACGCTCAACGAGAAGCAGAAGGAATACCTCGAGGACGTTCGGAGCTCGGGGACGCACCTCCTCACGCTCATCAACGACATCCTCGACCTCTCCAAGATCGAGGCAGGCCGCGTCGAGCTCGAAGTGACCGAGTTCTCGTTGCCGGACGCGCTCGAGAACGCGCTCACACTTGTGAGAGAGCGCGCGGCGCGGCACGGCATCACGATCGCGCACGAGGTCGCGCCGGAGGTCGGGACGATCGCGGCCGACGAGCGGAAGCTGAAGCAGATCCTCGTCAACCTGCTCTCGAACGCCGTGAAGTTCACGCCTGAGGGCGGCCGCGTCGACGTGGTCGCGCGGCGCGACGGCGAGGAGGTCGAGGTGGCGGTGCGCGACAACGGGATCGGGATCGACCCCGCGGATCAGGCGCGGATCTTCGAGGAGTTCCAGCAGGCGCGCCGCGGCCCGGAGCGATCGCGCGAGGGGACCGGACTCGGGCTAACGCTCTCAAAGCGCTTCGTTGAGCTCCACGGCGGGCGGATCTGGGTCGAGAGCGCGCCCGGGACGGGGAGCACGTTCACGTTCCGTCTTCCCGTGCGGCAGACCGCTGCGCCCGGAGCGGCGCGATGAACGATCGGCGGACGATCCTCATCGTCGAGGACAACGACAAGAACATGAAGCTCGTCCGCGACCTGCTCCAGTACAACGGCTTCACGACGCTCGAGGCGACGACCGCCGAGGACGGCATCGCCCTCGCGCGCGAGCGCTTGCCCGACCTCGTCCTCATGGACATCCAGCTCCCGGGCATGGACGGGATCGCCGCGCTCGCCGAGCTGCGGCGCGACCCGGCGACGTCGCGCATCCCGGTCGTCGCGCTGACGGCCTCGGTGATGAAGGAGGACCGCGAGCGGTTCGAGGCGGCGGGCTTCGACGGCCTGCTCATGAAGCCGATCGACGTCAAGACCTTCCCGCAGCAGGTCCGGGAGCACTGCGAGCGAGGGCGGACAGGGTGAGCGGGAGCGCGACGATCCTCGCCGTCGACGACCGGGCGGAGAACATCCGCCTGTTTGAGGCCGTGCTCGTCCCACAGGGATACGTCGTCATCGGCGCGACGTCAGGGGAAGAGGCGCTGGCGAAGGCGAAGGCGCAGACACCCGACCTCGTCCTCCTCGACATCGTCATGCCCGGGATGGATGGCTACGAGGTCTGCCGCCGGCTGCGCGAGGACCCGGCGACGAGCTTCGTCCCGATCGTCATGATCACGGCGAGCGAAGGCCACGAGAAGGCGAAGGCGCTCGACGCGGGGGCGGACGACTTCGTCCCGAAGCCCTTCGACCAGATGGAGCTCATCGGGCGCGTCCGCTCGCTCCTGCGGGTGAAGCAGTACCACGACACGATCGAGCGCCAGAAGGCGCAGCTCGCGCGCTTCCTTTCGCCGCAGATCGCGGCGCTCGTCTCCTCGGGCGAAGGCGAGAAGCTCCTCGAAGCCCACCGCCGCGAGATCAGCGTCGTCGTGCTGGACATGCGCGGGTTCACGGTGTTCTCCGAGACCGGCGAGCCCGAGGAGGTGCTCGGGGTCATCCGCGAGTTCCAGACGGCGATGGGTATGGTGATCCTCGAGCACGAGGGGACGCTCGAGCATTTCGCCGGCGACGGGATGATGGTGTACTTCAACGACCCGGTCCCTCGTCCCGATCACCCCGCGCAGGCCGTCCGGATGGCCGTCGCCATGCGCGCGCGGTTCGGGGAGCTCGCTGCCGGATGGCGCGCGCGCGGCTACGAGCTCGGCCTCGGGATCGGCGTCGGGGTCGGATACGCGACGCTTGGCCGGATCGGTTTCGAGGGCCGCTACGACTACGGCGCGGTCGGCGCCGTGGTGAACCTGGCGCATCGCATCTGCGGCGAGGCGAAGGCCGGTCAGATCCTCATCAGCCAGCGCGTCCACGCCGCGGTCGCGGACCTCGTCGACGCCGAGCGGATCGGCGACCTGACCCTCAAGGGCTTCAGCCGCCCGATCGGCGCCTACAACGTCGTGGTGATGCGCCCCGTCGTGGCCGCCTGAGCGCTCCTGTCCCCGGAGGGAGGACCGATAGGGCTTTTCATGTTGGGGCGACCGGTGCGCCCTCCGTCGCACTGGGGAGACTAGGCGTCGAACAGGCCGAGGAGGTCCGCGGGCTTGGCCAGCAACCAGGTCGGCTTCGCGGCGTGCAGCGCGTCGGGATCCACGGTGCCCCATAGCGCGCCGGCCGTGCGCATCCCCGCCGCCTGCCCCGCGCGGATATCCGACGCGGCGTCACCGATCATCACGGTTTCATCCGGTGCAACCCCGAGCCGCGCGGCGGCCAGCAACAGCGGGTCTGGGTCGGGCTTCGGGAGCGCCACATCCTCTTCGCACACCACGATCC
>JANONS010000369.1:0-2804 GCA_031420915.1 Armatimonadota bacterium | reverse complement strand
ACCCCACCCCCCACACAACAACACCCCACCACCCACCGCAGTGCTCCAAGGCAGGCGGTCGAGCACCATTGACATTGACATCAAGATCGTCCCCGAGCAGGATCAGATCTTCCGCGCGATTCCGCGAATCAAGGAGACCCTGCGGGTAAACGTGGAACTGGCCTCACCCACCGACTTCATCCCGGTGCTCCCGGGGTGGGAGGACCGCAGCCCATTCATCAGCCGGGAAGGGAAGGTCTCGTTCCATCACTTCGATCTGTATGCTCAGGCCCTCGCCAAAGTAGAGCGGAGCCACACTCAGGATCTTGAGGACATCAGAGCAATGATTCAACTGGGGTTGATTGATCCTTCACGCGCCCTCCGGTACTTCGACAGCATCGAGCCAGACCTGTATCGCTATCCCGCTCTCGATCCCGCGTCCTTCCGCCGCACCGTGGAGGAGATCTTTCCACCTTAGCCGCTCAGAGGTGCGGAACGATCACCTCGAGCGCACCCGGCACGCAGCGGAACGTCGCCGGCGTCCGCCCCACTGGTTCCCCATCGGCATGCACCGGAAGGAGGACGTCGCTCTCGACATGGATCTCGCGCGCGAACGCGTGGCCGACTTTCCGATGCCCGAGATGCTTGCCTGAGAAGGTTTGTAGCAGCACCCCGAACACTTCCAGCCTGCCGACATCTGTGACGTAGACTACGGAGAGGCGTCCGTCGTCGACACGCGCGTGCGGCGCCATGTTGATCCCAACGCCATACCAGTTGGTGTTGGCCGCGGCCAGGAAGTACAGTGGAACGACCTGTTCCTGCTCGTCGATCCGGATTCGCGCCGTCACGGGACGATAGAACGCCAGCGTCCCGAGCGCCGCTCCCACGTGGCGTACCTTCCCGCCGAGCCAGCGGGGCCACCGGCGGGCGCGGTAGACCACCTCAGCGTCGAACCCCACCCCCGCGATGGTGGCGTAGTACCGGTCGTTGACCTGACCGACATCGATGCGCCGGCGGCGCCCGTTCAGCAGGAGGCGCGCCGCCGCGTCCGGATCCCTGGGCAGACCAAGCGCACGGACAAAGATGTTGGCGGTTCCGCCCGGGATGACTGCCAGCGCAGGTGGGCGCTCCGGGTGCCCCCGCAGCAGCCCATTGATCACCTCATGAATCGTCCCGTCGCCACCCACCGCAAGGACGATGTCGCGCCCGTCGCGCGCCGCCTGCTCGGCCAGTTCCCAGGCCTGGCGTTCGTGCTGCGCCACGGCCTCTTCAACGCGTCGCCCCGCGGTCCGGAGCGCCGGCCGGATGGCCCGCCAGGCACGGTATCCCCGCCCGCCTCCCGCGACGGGATTGACGATAGCAAAGATCTCTTGTGGGTCCATGTTCTGCCGCACGTCATTCGAGGCCTGTCGCGGATAGGTGGCGCCGGTGGCGGTCCTCGGCGATCGCCACCAGCTCGTCGAGGGCGGTTTCGAGTTCCTCAGCGCGCGTACGGGCGAGGCGCTGCTTGAGCACGCGGAGGATTTGAGCCTTCGATCTCTGGTTGACGAAGACGACGAACCGAAAGGCGAACTTCTCCTCGTACGCGCGATTCAGCCGGGCGAGTTCCGCCAGGACCTGAGGATCCTCATCGCCGCCCTGCTCGCGCGAGGACGCAGCCGAGCCGGCCCGCTCGCCGATCCGGGGATGGGCGTTCAGGGTCTCGGTCTGTTCGTCCTCCTGAAGGCTCCGCAGCAGCGCCCTGGCCTCGGCCAGTGGATTCTCACGCCCGGCAAGCCGCTCGACAAAGCGCGTCCGGCCCTCGAACAGTATGGCCAGCTCGTCGACGGTCAGCTGCCGCGGTAGGTCGTGCACGCGTAGGGGGAGACGAGCAGTGGGATATGGTAATGGCGCCCGGTGTCGGTGATGGCGAACGAGACCTCCAGGCGAGAGAAGAACGCCGAAGGCACGTGGAACACCAGGCGGTAGGTGCCGGGCTGAAGGTCTCCCCGGGCGAGGTCGCTGATGCGGCCGTCCTCATTCGTCTGCTCCGCGGAGAGGAGCCCGTTCTGCCGGTATAGCTCAACGCGGACGCCTCGGGCGGGCTCGCCGCGCGCGGTGTCGAGGACGTGCGTCGAAATCGATGGCTTCATCGCCTTATGCCTCGCCCTTGTCCATAAGTTTGAAGACGGGCAGGATGCCGAGGTGCTGCACGTCCTTCCATTCCTCCCCCTCCAGCAGGAGCGCCGCCTTGGCCACCACTGTGCCGCCCGCCTGCTGCACCAGGTCGGCCATGGCCCGCAGCGTCTCCCCCGTGGATACGATGTCGTCGATGATGCCCACGCGCTTCCCTTTCACCTTCATCGCGTCGCGCCCGTCCAGGTACAGCTCCTGCTCGCTCTTGGCCGTGATGGGTTTGTACCGCACGACCAGCGGTGAAAGCATGAACGGCAGGATCTGCTTGCGGCACACCACGTAGGGCCGGAGTTCCAGATAGGTGGCGATCGCATGGGCGAGCGGGATGCCCTTGGTCTCCGTGGTGACGAAGAGATCGCAGGCCTTCAACTTGGGCGCCAGGATGCGGGCCGCGCGGTCGATCATTTCGGTGTCACCGAGGCTGTAGTAGTAGGCGATCCAGGTGTCTGGCGCAACTTGAATGAGCGGAAGGGTGCGGACCACCCCAGCTACCTCCAGATCGTACGTCGGCTGTCCGCGGAACGGCAGGATGCGGGGCATGGCTCACCTCTGATCCACGAATACGACTTCTCTCCGACAGGTTCTTGCTGACAGAGAAGGATGCCTGCCTGAATCCAGGGAAGGTGATTCCAATGGACCTCCCCCTCCTC
>JANONS010000368.1:0-9286 GCA_031420915.1 Armatimonadota bacterium | reverse complement strand
GTTCGAGCTCTTTCTGATAGATGAGGTTCTTGCAGCGGGGACATTTTGCCCACAAACCCGCGGGCATCTCTCTCCGCTGCATGGTGCCATACTTCGGCCGGCGCAGCCACGGGGACATTTGTCGTCAGATTATACCATTCGGTCGAATGGTGCACGGTCGGCTAGCCCTGTCGAACGGTTTATACGGTTTATAATGAAGAGGATCGCAATGTACCACGTCCTGAGGAGGAGATGATGAGCCTTCCCGCCCCCCGCCGCACGCCGCCAGGATTCACGGCCATCGTCTTCACGGTGCTGCTTGCTGTTATCCTCGGCGCGGCCCTCGGTGGGACCTATCTGCCCCAATACTTCCCGGGACTGTTCCGCACCGCACCGCCGTCCTCCGCCACGCCCACGGCCCCGTCCACGCCCGGGCCCATCCAGGGGCCGACGCTGACGGTCCCCCGCGCAGTGGAGCGCGAGGAGTCGGCGATCATTAAGGCCGTGGAGAAGGTCCGTCCGGCCGTCGTGAACATCAACACGAAGGCGCAGGTCCCGACCCTCTTCGGGGTGTTTCCTCAGCAGGGGGCCGGTTCCGGCGTGATCGTGCGATCCGACGGGCTGATCCTAACGAACTTCCACGTCATCCAGGGAGCGCAGGATATCACCGTGACCCTCCTCAGTGGCCGGGAGTTGCCCGGGCGGGTCGTGGGGTCCGACCGGTTCACCGACCTGGCGGTGATCAAGGTGGAGAGCGACCGGCCGCTGCCGGTGGCCGAACTCGGCACGAGCGGTAGTTTGAAGGTCGGGCAGCTGGCGATCGCCATCGGCAACCCATTCGGGCTGGGGTCCAGCGTCACCGTGGGGGTCGTCAGCGCCCTCAACCGCAGCATCGCCATCAGTCCGGACTTCGTCGTCGAGAGCCTGATTCAGACCGATGCGGCGATCAATCCCGGGAACAGCGGCGGGGCGCTGGTGGACAGCGCGGGGCGGTTGATCGGCATCAACACCGCCATCGTCCGGGAGGCGCAGGGGATCGGGTTCGCCATCCCGGTGGATATCGCTGTGGCGATCATGAACCAGCTCGTCACCGGCGGGCGCGTCGTGCGGCCGGCGCTCGGCATCATCATCGGGGGGGAGATCGATCCACAGCTTCAGCAGGCCTACAGCCTCTCCGTGGACCACGGGGTCATCGTGCAGGGCACCCAGCCCGGCGGGCCCGCAGCGGCGGCCGGCATCGAGGCGAACGATATCATCGTGACGATCAACGGCCAGAAGGTGAAAGGGATCAACGATCTCCGCCGGATCCTCTTCGAGAAGCAGCCCGGCGACCGGGTGCAGGTCGAGCTCGTCCGGAACGGACGGCGGATGACCGTGACGGTGGCACTAACAGAACTCAGGCAATAGACGCCGCAGCGGCCGTGGCGCACCTCGGGGCAGACGTCCTCATCGGACAGTTGGTGATGGCCGACTTCGATGGGACGGAGCCATCACCCTACCTGCGGCGGCTGATCACCGAGCACCGCCTCGGGGGCGTCGTCCTCTTTCAGAAGAACATCCAGCATCCCGCGCAGGTCGCCCGCCTCTGCCGGGATCTGCAGCATCTGGCTCGCCAGGCGGGACTGCCGCCACTCCTGATCGCGATGGATCAGGAGGGTGGCCCCGTCGAACGCCTGCCACTCGGTCTCCCGGGCGCCATGGCGATCGGCGCCACGCGCTCTGCGGCCTTCGCAGAGACCGCGGGCGGGATCACCGGGCGGGCGCTGCGGGCCGTCGGCGTCAACATCAACTTTGCCCCGGTGCTGGACGTCAATACCAATCCGGCGAACCCCGTGATTGGCCTCCGCTCGTTCGGAGAAGAGCCGGATCTCGTGAGCAGGCTGGGGCGCGCTTTCATCGCGGGCCTTCATCAGGAAGGGGTAGCGGCGACAGGTAAACACTTCCCCGGGCACGGGGACGCGGACCTGGACTCGCACGCAGCCCTGCCGGTCGTTCGTCATGCCATCGACCGCCTGGAGGCAGTGGAATTTCATCCGTTCCGCCAGGCGATCCAGGATGGGCTCGGCGCCGTGATGACCGCCCACGTGGCGTTCACCCACGCCGACACGGCGCCCGCCACGCTCTCGCCCGCTATCCTCCAACGGATGCTGCGCGAGGGGTGGGGCTTCGACGGTGTGGTGTTCACCGACTCGCTGGCGATGGCGCCGATCGCCCGCATCGGCGCGGGGCGCGCGGCGGTTCAGGCCCTGCTGGCCGGCGCAGACGTGCTGCTGGCCTGCGGCGGTCCGCGGGTGCAGGAGGAAGTGATCGACTCGGTGCGGCAGGCGGCGGAGCAGGGTGTCCTGTCCATCGATCGGTTGGGGCAGTCACGCCGGCGGCTGGTGGCGCTGCGCGCGCGGATGTGGCGAGACGCGCCTCGGGTCGACGAGGCGGAGAGGATCGTCGGGAACGCGGATGACCTCTTGCGCGCCCGCGAGATCGCCGAGCACGCCGTCACCCTGGTCCGTGACGAGGCCCACAACGTGCCGCTTCAGAGTGGACAGCTTCGCGTGCTCACGCTGGCTCCCGCGACAGTCCGCGTCGAGCCCACACTCGGCGAGATGCTGAGGCGCTTTCGCCCGTTGGATGATCTGGTGCTGCGGTCTGGTGACGAGGTCGACCCCGCCGCGATCGCTGGCGATCCGCTCATCATCGTGACGCACAATCGCGGCCGGCCGGATCCCTGGCAGATCGAGGTGGTCCGGCGGGCGCACGAGTCGGCCGGCCGGCGCCTGATCGTGGTGGCCACCGGCACGCCCTACGACCTGGCGTCCCTTCCTCCCGTTCCCACGTATCTGGCCACCTACGGCCGCGAACCCGTGATGTTGATGGCGGCGGCCCGGGTGCTCGCGGGAGAAATCCCGCCGCGCGGGCGCCTGCCGGTCAGCATCCCCGATCACTATCCCGTGGGCCACGGCATCGTGTGATAGACTGCCCACATGTTTAAGGAAGCGCTCCAGCGATATCTGGAGGACGCCGCGAGGCGAGCCGTAGCGCGCGGCACACTCCCCGATGTGCCGCTGCCGCCCGTCGAGGTTGAAATTCCCCGGGACCGCCGCCACGCGGACTACGCAAGCAATCTCCCGCTCGCTCTCGCACGCGCCGCCCGGCGCTCCCCGCGGGAGATTGCCGATATTCTGGTCAACGCGCTGGAGATCCCACCTCAGCACGTCGCCCGCGTGGAGGTGGGAGGTGCGGGTTTCATCAACTTCCGGCTCGCACCCGCCTGGCTGCACGATGTCCTCCGGCACATCCATGCGGCTGGGGACCGGTATGGCAATGCGGATGTGGGACGGGGCCGACGGGTGAACGTGGAGTTCGTCAGCGCTAATCCCACGGGCCCACTGACGATCGGCAGCGGGCGGAACGGGCTCATCGGGGATGTGATCAGCAATCTCCTCGCGGCGCTCGGCTATCAGGTGACCCGCGAGTACTACATCAATGACGCCGGGTCGCTCGTGCACGCTCTCGCGCTTACAGTGGAGCACCATTACTTGGCGCACTACGGGCGCGAGAAACCCTTCCCGCCGGACGGGTACCGCGGCGACTACGTGCGCGGCATCGCCCGCGAGATCGCCGAGGGCGACGGGGATGTGTGGCTCGAGCGTCCCGAGGCGGAGCGCCTGGAGGCGTTCCGGAACTTCGCCCTGCGCCAGATCATGGCGGAAACGAGCCGCACGCTGGAGGAGTTCGGGATCCGGTTCGACATCTGGTTCAGCGAGCGCACCCTCTACGACCAGGGAGCGGTGGACCGCGGCCTCGCGGCCCTCCGCGAGAAAGGGCTGCTCTACGATCAGGACGGCGCGGTCTGGTTCCGCTCCTCGACGTTTGGCGACGATAAGGACCGCGTCATCATCCGCAGCACAGGCTGGCCCATGTACTATGCGGCGGATATTCCCTACCATCTCAACAAGCTCGAGCGTGGATTCGACCACCTGATCGACGTGTGGGGCGTGGACCATGTCGGGAATGTCGCACGCCTCAAGGGCGGGCTGGCGGCCCTGGGCGGCGATCTCGCGCGGCTCGAGATCCTCCTCTACCAGCACGTGCGACTGCGGAACGAAGGGGAACTGCTGCGGATGTCCAGGCGGCGCGGGGAGTTCGTCACCCTGCAGGACCTGATCGACGCCGTGGGCCGCGACGCTGCCCGCTACTTCTTCTGCATGGTGACCCCATCCGTGCCGATGGACTTCGACTGGGAACTGGCCCGCCGCCAGTCGCAGGACAACCCGGTCTACTACGTCCAGTACGCGCACGCGCGGATCAGCAGCATCCTGCGCGAGGCACTGGATCACCCTGCCGGACGCAGTCTCGTGGCGCCGGCAGCCCTGGCCGGCGGGCAGCCGCTGGACGAGGCCGCAGTGCGCGATGTTGATCTCTCCGTCCTGACGCACGAGGCGGAGATGGCGCTGATACACAGACTGGCCGAGTTGCCCGACGTCATCGAACTCGCCGGCACGCGGCGGGAGCCGCAGCGCCTGTGCACCTACGCGCGGGAACTGGCGGAGCTTTTTCACAGTTTTTATACGCAGTGCCGCGTGCTCACCGAGGACGCCCGCCTCACCGCCGCTCGCCTCGTCCTGACTGACGCCGTCCGCATCGTGCTGCGCCGCACCCTTGGACTCATCGGGGTTTCGGCGCCGGATCGGATGTAGTAGCGCGTGAGGGGGGCGCCGGGCCAAGGGGTCCCCCTCACGCGCCCATCCCCCATTGCGTCCGGGCAATCCTGGGGTATAGTAGGAAGGAGATAGGCAGGCGGAACGCGAATCTGAAAGGCAACCACACGACGGAACGGCTGCGGTGATCCCACGTTCGGTTTCATAGCACGATGATTGCGTGAGGCTCACGGCCGTTCGCCGAACCCCGAGGTCCGATTCACTCATCCGACACTTGAGAACCCCGGTGATGATCGCTCAAAGGGTGGTTGTTCAAAGGAGAGGTCATATGCGAATTCTTCTTGCCATGGGTCTGGTGTTAGTCCTCATCGCACCGGCGCGGGCGGAGATCTTTACCGACATCGCCGGGCACCCCGCCCAGCGGGCGATCGAGCGCCTCGCGGCCAAGGGCATCGTGCGGGGCACGGCGGAGGGACGGTTCCAGCCGGCCTCGGCGGTGACCCGCTTGGAGGTCGTGCTGTTCCTGGTGCGGCTCCATGGCATCTCGGGCCAGGGGTTGAAGATCCCCGCGTTCAAAGATCTGGAGCAGATCCCTGAGAGTGCGCGCCCCGCCGTCGCGGCCGCCGTGGGCGTCGGCACGATGTCGGCCGTTACCGCGGAGGTTCGCAAGGGGGTCATCACCTACACGCTGACCACCGACAAGGTGTCCTACCCTCCTGAGGAGTGGCTCACCCTGACCTTCCTGATCACGAATACCAGCAAAGCGGACGTCACGTTTGAGTACAACAATTCGCAGTTTCACGACTTCATCATCAGGTCGGTGAGTGGGACCGAGGTGGCCCGCTGGTCGCTGGGCCGGGCCTTCCTGCCCGTCGACAAGCCGGTGACGCTGGCGGCGGGCAAGTCGATGAGCTTTCCCACCCGGTGGAAGCAACTGGATCAGAACGACCGTCCCGTCCCCACCGGGCGGTATGAAATCGTCGGCGTGCACACCACCAAGACGAACCCCACCTCGCTCTCCTTGTTCTTTCAGAAAGGCCTGGTGGTGGGCTATCCCGACAACACCTTCCGTCCGAATCAGCCGGTGAGCCGCGCGGAACTGGCCGCCCTGGCGATCCGGGCGGGTGGGCTGGACACCGAAGCCCTGGCCCGGGCGAAGGCCACCCTGTCGGTCTCTGACAACGCCGCCGTGCTGGACTGGGCGCGGGGGAGCGTGGCGGTCGCGATCGAGCGAAAGATGATTCCGCTGATCGACGGGGCCTTCAAACCGGATCAGAAGGCGACACGGGCGGATACAGCCGTGGCCCTCGACGTCTTGATGGAGGTCCTGCAGAAGTATGACTTCGTCAAGGCGATCTTCCGCTCGGTCGGGGAGGGGCGCCCGGCGACGATCTCCGTCGAAGACGACAAGAATGCCGTGCGCACGTTCCGCATTGCCAGCGCGCACGCGGTGTATCGGAACAACCGCCCGGCAACCCTGGCCGACCTCAAAGCGGGGGACACGGTGCTGCTGCTCAAGGAGAGCGATGTCGGTGATGTCCTGTACATCGAAGCCACGGGCCAATAGCGGCGGCGGCGCAGAGTAAGACGTGGAGGACAGGTGATGAGGTTCTTTCTGGACACCGCCAATCTGGAGGAGATCCGTCAGGGGGTAGCCTGGGGTCTGTGCGACGGGGTGACGACCAACCCCACGCTGGTGGTGAAGGAAGGCCGGGAGCACCGCGCGCACATTCTGGAGATCGCCAGGATCGTCAAGGGACCGATCAGCGTGGAGACCACCAGCAACGACCCCGAGGAGATGGTCAGGCAAGGAAGCGAGTTCGCCACGTGGGCCCCCAACGTGGTGGTCAAGGTGCCGATGACTCCTGCGGGACTCATCGCCTGCCGGGGGCTCAGGGCGAAGGCCATCCCGGTCAACGTGACCCTGACCTTCTCCGCCAACCAGGCGCTGCTGGCCTGCAAAGCGGGCGCCACCTATGTCAGCCCGTTCGTCGGGCGTCTCGACGACATCGGGCATGATGGGATGCAGGTGGTGCGCGACGCGGTGGTGATCGTTCGCAATTATGGGTTTGACACTCAGGTGCTGGCCAGCAGTCTCCGCCACCCGCTCCACGTCACGGAAGCGGCCAAGGTGGGGGCGCAGGTGGCCACCATGCCCTTCAAGGTGCTGGAGCAACTCTTCAAACATACGCTCACCGATGTGGGCCAGGAACGGTTCCTGGCGGACGCCGCGAAACTGCGGGCCGAGTTAGAAAAACACAAAACCAGGGTGTGATAACATATGCTCGCTATCGCTGATCTGGAATCCAAGACGCTCCCCGACCTTCAGGACCTCGCCAAAGACCTCGAGATCGCCAACCTCCGCCGTTATCGAAAGCAGGAGTTGATCATGCGGATCCTACAGGCGCAGACGGAGCGTGAAGGGCTGATGTTCCGCTCCGGCATCCTCGAGATCATGGCCGAGGGGTACGGGTTCCTGCGCACGAGCGGGTACATGCCGGGTCCCGAGGACATCTATGTCTCCCCGTCGCAGATCAAGCGCTTCGGGTTGCGGGTAGGGGACGAGGTGCTGGGACAGGTCCGGGCGCCGAAGGACAACGAGAAATACTTTGCGCTGCTGCGGGTAGAGGTGGTCAATGGGCTCGATCCCGAGCAGGCCCGCTCCCGTCCGGGCTTCGAGAGCCTGACGCCGGTCTTCCCCCACGAGCGCATCAAGCTGGAGACGGCCGAGCCCGACCTGACGGTGCGGGTGGTGGACCTGTTCGCGCCGATCGGCAAGGGACAGCGCGCGATGATCGTCTCCCCGCCGAAGGCGGGCAAGACGACGATCCTGAAGAAGATTGGCCAGGCGGTCGTGCAGAACCACCCGGAGATCTACCTGATCGTCCTTCTGCTGGATGAGCGTCCGGAGGAGGTCACCGACATGCGCCGGTCCGTGGAGGCCGAGGTGATCGCCAGCACGTTTGACCGGCCGCCGGAAGAGCACATTCAGGTGGCCGACCTGGTGCTGGACCGGGCCAAGCGGCTGGTCGAGGGCAAGCGCGATGTGGTGGTGCTGCTGGACAGTCTCACCCGCTTCAGCCGGGCCAACAACCTGGTCATCCCGCCCTCGGGCCGCACGCTCTCCGGCGGGCTCGATCCCGCGGCGCTGCACCGCCCCAAGCGCTTCTTCGGCGCCGCGCGGAAGATCGAGGAGGGCGGCAGCCTGACGATCATCGCCACGGCGCTCGTCGATACCGGCAGCCGCATGGATGATGTGATCTACGAAGAGTTCAAGGGCACCGGCAACATGGAACTCCACCTGAACCGGAAACTGCAGGAGCGCCGGACCTTCCCGGCCATCGACATCAAGGCCTCCAGTACCCGTCGCGAGGAGCTTCTCCTCACGGAGGAAGAGTTGCGCAAAGTGTGGGTGCTGCGCAAGAGCCTGGAGCAACTGGACACGGTGGCGATCACCGAGCTCATCCTCGACCGGCTGCGCCGTACGCCCAACAACGCGGGCTTCCTGCGGTCGATTGTTAAGAGCGCGGAGGAGAACGCCGTCGGGTAGTAGTCCGCTCCGACGAACTTCTGTTCGCGCGCTCCCCCCCTCGGACGCGGGTGCCGTTCAGAGGATTCAGGCGCCTGAGTGTCGAAGAAGATAGGCGGGAAGGCACGTTCTCTGGGTTCCACGCCCGGTCGCACACCCTGGCAAGCCTGATCACATCGCCGTATAGCGCCGGGCACGTCGACCGTACAGCGTTCCTGGGGTTTCCAGAATCTCCTCACTTAAGAAGATGCCACGGCGAATCTTCTACTGCGCCTTTACGATGGTCATATTGCTTTCTTCCCCCCCGCCGAAGATCATCTCCGCTCCCTTCGTCGACGTTGAACGTCCGCTCTCCATTTCGCTGATCGCCGACCAAAGGTCGCTCTTTACGCTGCACGGGCTCGATCCCTCGGCGCAGAGAACGGCGTCCATGACCTCTGCCCCCGTTCGCGTGTCGGTGAGGCCGGGCGACGCGATCCCGATCCAGAGCGCCCGTATCGCTGCCCCGGGTCCCGTCGCCACAGGTCCCCAGGAAGCCAGGCAGCGTCCCCGTCCACCGGTGACGGTTCGGAGCGGTGGCGTGACGGCTGCGCGCCCGCCGGCCTCCTTCCGCCACAAGGTGCAACAGGGAGATACGCTCTTCGCTCTCGCCCGCCGATACGGGACGAGTGTGAATGCGATCGTCGCGGCGAACGGCCTCCCTTCGGCGCACACGTTGCGCGACGGGCAGTTGCTCGCGATACCCGGCCGCCCGGAGACAGGGAGAGCGGCTCCGGCCGCCCGCCCGCGGGCGACGTTCCGCCACCGGGTGGCGGAGGGCGACACCCTCTTCGACCTCGCCCGCCGATACGGGACCAGTGTGAGTGCGATCGTCGCGGTCAACAACCTCCCTTCAGCGCATAGGCTGCGCGTGGGACAGATCCTGGCGCTGCCGGGGTCCGGGGCGCGTGAAGCGCGGCCGGCCGTGCGGAGCAGATCGACCGAGGGAGTGAGGACGAACCGGGACACCCCGTCGATCCGGTCCGTGCTGGGCTGGCCCGCGCGCGGGGTGCTGACCTCCCGCTTTGGGCGGCGCTGGCGCCGCCACCATGACGGGATCGACCTGGCCGCGCCCAGGGGAACC
>JANONS010000367.1:0-4328 GCA_031420915.1 Armatimonadota bacterium | reverse complement strand
CGCTCGCGGGACTTCCCACCGCCCATCGTGATGCTGGCGGCCGGACCCGTCTGGTTGCAGTCATCTATCGTGCAGTTTGTCAGCGGGTGGCACCGCCGTCCCGGGCGCCGGAGGACGGCGGTCGTCGGGGCACGCTAGACCACAGCACGTCCGTTCTCAATGAGGCGTCGAGGGCACTTACCTCTCCATCCGCTAAACCAGCCCCGTGGGGTTGGCGCACGACACGCACCAGGAGTCGTCCCTTGGCGAGGTGAATATTCCTTTCGCACAACACCCACAAGCAAGAGGTTGAGGGGTACGCTCCACATGAAGCTCGACTACGCGGACCCGGCGGACAAGAAGTTTCGAGAGTTGGTGCGGCGCTACCGAGAGGAGATCGATGGCGCGGCGCCTCCGGATGAATGGCTGGACGGCTACATGGAGGTCCTCTGCAAGGGCCAGGGGAAGACGCGCCATATCTGGTACGCGGTGGAGGGAGGACGCAAGGTGGGCTTTGCCCTCGCCTCCCTCCAGAGTTCCATGGCCGACGGCCGCAGCCAGGGAATGATCGCCGAGTTCTTCGTCTTCCCCGAGTACCGGCGCGAGGGGTACGGCCGCCGCATCGCCCAGGTCGTGATCGAGTTCCTGAAGAGCGCGGGGGCTCAGGAGGTCTACGCGGTGGTGGCGGCCGGGAACGTGCGGGGCCTGAGATTCTGGGAGGCGTGCGGCTTCCAGCTCGCCCGCTACTCTCTGGTCTACCGGCCCGAGGCGCGGCGGGAAGAGGAGGAGGAAGAAGGGGCGATCTAGCGCCCGGTGAAGCGCATCCGCCGCCTCCTGATTGCCAACCGCGGCGAGATCGCCGTTCGCATCATCCGGGCGTGCCGCGCGCTGGGGATCACGCCGCTCGCCGTCTACTCCCCGGTCGATCGATCCGCTCCGCATGTCCGACTGGCCGATCGCGCCTGGCCGCTGCCCGCCGATCCGCCCGCCGAATCCTACCTGAACATCGCCCGCCTTCTGGAGATCGCCCGCGCCGCGGGGGCCGACGCGATCCACCCGGGGTACGGGTTCCTGGCCGAGAATCCCGCGTTCGCCGCTGCGTGTGCGGAGGCGGGGTTGCTCTTCGTCGGGCCGCCGGAGGGCGTGCTGGCGCGCTGCGGAGACAAGGTCCACGCGCGCGAGCAGATCGCCCAGGCGGGGGTGCCGGTCCTTCCCGGGACGGGGGCGGTCAGCGAGGAGGAGGCGCAGGCATCCGCCGGCCGCATCGGGTACCCGCTGCTGATCAAAGCGGTGGGCGGGGGCGGGGGGAAGGGGATCCACCTGGTGGAGCGCGTGGCGGACCTGCCCTCCGCCTTACGGCTGGCCCGCGGCGAAGCGGTGGCCGCCTTCGGTGATCCCCGTCTCTATCTCGAACGGTGGCTCCCCCGTCCCCGGCATGTGGAGGTACAGATCCTGGCGGATGCCCGCGGTGCGATCATCCACCTCGGCGAGCGCGAGTGCTCCATCCAGCGCCGCCATCAGAAGGTGATCGAGGAATCCCCCTCACCGGCGCTGACGCCCGCGTTGCGCGAGCGGCTGGGGGCTGCCGCCGTGGCCGCCGCCCGCGCGGTGGGGTACGTAAACGCGGGGACGGTCGAATTTCTGCTCGACGGCGCGGCCTTCTACTGCATCGAGGTGAACGCCCGCCTGCAGGTCGAGCACCCGATCACGGAAACGATCACCGGTCTCGATCTTGTGGAGGCGCAACTGCGCATCGCGGAGGGAGAGCCACTCGCCCTCCGGCAGGAGGAGGTGACCTGGCGTGGACACGCGCTGGAGTGCCGGGTGGGCGCGGAGGATCCACACCACGGGTTCCTCCCGTCCGTCGGGGTGATCGAAGCGGTGCGCGAGCCGGGCGGACCGGGCGTGCGGGTGGACAGCGGGCTCGTCCCCGGCCTGCCGGTATCCCGCTATTTCGACCCGTTGCTGGCCAAGGTGATCACGTGGGGGGCGACGCGGGAAGCGGCACTGGACCGGATGGAGGGCGCGCTGGCCGAGATGGCGGTGGCGGGCGTTCGCACCACGCTTCCCTTTCTCCGCTGGGCGGTCCGGGATCCGGCCTTCCGGGCGGGGGACTACGACGTGCGCTTTGCGGAACGGTGGGACGAGCGGCGGGAGGGGCGGGGTCTCAGCGAGGGCGCACGGATGACCGCTGCGGTGGCTGCGGCCTTGTGGACCCACGCCCGGCGCGCGCGCCCGGTGCTGCCCCGCGCCTCTCCGGAGAGCGCGTGGCGGCGGGCAGCCCGTGTGGAATCCCTCGGCGATCGGGAGGGTGAATGATGAAGTACACGGTCACGGGTCCCGGCCTCGACCTGCAGGTGGAGGTGCTGGAGGCTCCCGGCGGGCGCTATCGCGTCCGTGTCTTGGGCAAGGAGTATGATGTCGGGTGGAGCCCGGCGCTCGGCACCACGCACTGGTGGCTCGACTGGGACGGGGGGCCGCAGGACGCGGGACGGCAGGTCCTGATAGTCGAGCCCGAGGGGAATGACCTCGGCGTGACCCTGGACATCGACCACCTGGATCTCCGGGTCCTCCCGGCGCGTCTCGTGGCGCGGCGGCGGACGCGCACGGAAGCACAGCAAGATGTGGAGATCCGCGCGCCGATGCCGGGTCTAGTGGTCTCCGTGGAGGTCCAGCCGGGACAGGCCGTGGCCGCCGGGGTCACGGTGGCGGTGATCGAAGCGATGAAGATGCAGATGGAACTCCGCACGCCGGCGGCGGGGATCGTGCGGGAGGTGCGGGTCCAGGGCGGCCGCGAGGTGTCCTCCGGTGACGTGATCGCCGTGCTGGTACCTCATCGCGGAGGGGAAGACACGGTATGAGCGAGGACCGCCCCCGCGACCCGGAGGAGCGCAAGCTCCTCCATACCCCTGCGGATGTGACCGCCGACCCGGAGCGCGACATCGGCCGGCCCGGCGAACCCCCGTTTACCCGCGGCATCTACCCGACGATGTACCGGGGAAGGCTGTGGACGATGCGCCAGTACGCGGGCTACGCCACCGCCGAAGAGTCCAACCGCCGGTACCGCTACCTCCTCGAGCAGGGGCAGACCGGGCTCTCCGTGGCCTTCGACCTCCCCACCCAGATGGGTTACGACTCCGACCACCCGATAGCGGAGGCGGAGGTCGGGAAGGTGGGGGTGGCCATCGACACGCTCGCCGACATGGAGGCCCTGCTGGACGGGATCCCCCTCGACCGGGTCAGCATCTCCATGACGATCAACGCGACGGCGATGATCCTGCTGGCGATGGTCGTCGCTGTGGCCGAGCGGCAGGGCATCGACACGCGGCGGCTCGATGGGACCACCCAGAACGACATCCTAAAGGAGTACATCGCGCGCGGCACCTACATCTATCCCCCGGACCCGTCGCTGCGCCTGATCACCGACATGTTCCGCTACTGCGCGGCACATCTGCCCAAGTGGAATCCGATCAGCATCAGCGGCTACCACATCCGGGAGGCGGGGGCGACGGCGGTCGAGGAGGTGGCCTTCACCTTGGCCAACGGGCTCACCTACGTGCAGGCGGCGGTGGATGCGGGACTTCCGGTCGACCGGATCGCGCCCTCGCTCTCCTTCTTTTTTGCGGCCCAGATGGACTTCCTGGAGGAGGTGGCGAAGTTCCGCGCGGCGCGGCGCCTGTGGGCGCGCCTCGTGGAGGAGCGCTTCCATCCCGCCGATCCCCGCTCGCGGATGCTCCGCTTCCACACGCAGACCGCGGGGGCGGCCCTCACCGCGCAGCAGCCCGACAACAACGTGGTCCGGGTGATGCTGCAGGCGCTGGCCGCGGTGCTGGGCGGTACCCAGTCCCTCCACACGAACGCCCGCGACGAGGCCCTGGCGCTTCCGACGGAGCAGGCCGCGCTAGTGGCCCTGCGCACCCAGCAGATCCTGGCCTACGAGAGCGGCGTGGCGGACACGGTCGATCCGTTGGGCGGGTCGTACACCGTCGAATCACTCACTGATCAGATCGAGACAGCGGCCCGTGCGCTGATCGCCGAACTCGAGCAGGCCGGGGGGATGCTCCGCGCGATCGAATCCGGCCTGGTGCAGCGGATGATCGCCGAGAGCGCCTACCGGGAGGCCCGCCAGATCGAGACGGGCGAGAAGGTGGTGGTGGGGGTCAACCGCTTCGCCCATGAGGAAGTCGTGCAGCCCCCGCTGCAACGCATCGACCCCGCCGTCCTGGAGCGCCAGAAGCAGCGCCTCGCCCGCGTCCGGGCCGAACGGGACGGGCAGGCGGTGGAGCAGGCGCTCGGCCGGCTGCGTGAGACGGCCGTGGGCTCCGGGTCCCTGATGGAGCCCGTCCTCC
>JANONS010000366.1:0-1591 GCA_031420915.1 Armatimonadota bacterium | reverse complement strand
TCCTCCTCGCGCATACGGATCAGGTCCTCCAGCGCCGCGGAGATTGCCTGCTCGAGATGCGCCCACAAGATCTCCGCGTCCTGGGGGGTCTCCTCCTGGCGAATCACCTCGGGGAAGCCCAGGAGCTGTGGCAGGGTGACCTCCCCGCTCAGGCGCAACGCCTCCGCCAGCTCGCGGGTGGCGGCCAGGTACTCGCGCGCCAGATCGAGGTCGGCGCGCACGGTCCGCGGGCGGGCCTGCGGATTCTCCCGCGACACCGCGACCTCCAGCCTCCCCCGTTGGATCCGGCGCTGGAGCAGCGCGCGAACCCGCTCCTCCAGCAGGGCCAGGTCCCGCGGCATCCGCACCAGCACCTCGCTGAAGCGGTGATTGACCGACCGCATCTCCACGCTCATCCGCCCCCCGGCAGTATCGATGGTGGCCGCGCCGAACCCGGTCATGGACCGCATCACCCCTGACACCTCCACGGGTCTGGTTCGCCATGGGCCCTTGCCGGCCCTCGCACCGCGGGGTAAGGTGACGTTCGGAATCATGCGACTGCCGCCACCGGTGTTCGATAGCCTCGTCCTGGCCGCCATCGCGGAGGAGATCAGCCATGATCTCCTCCGCGCGCGGGTCGCAGCCGTCCTGCAGCCGGACGGACACACGATCGGGCTGCTCCTCGGCACGCGTCGCGGCAGGGAGGGTCTCCTGTGTTCCATCCACCCGCGGTGGGCCCGGTGCGTCCTCACCGACATGGACCCGGGCCCGCCCACCCATCCCTTCGCCCTTCAGGTGCGCGCGCGCCTGGTGGGCGGGCGGCTGCTGGCGGCCGACGTCGAACCGTTCGAGCGCGTGCTCACCCTGATGTTCGAGACGCTGGAGGGGCCGCTCGCGCTGGTGTCGGAGGTGATGGGGCGACATTCCAACCTGCTCCTCGTCGAGGGTGAGCGCGTGGCCGGCGTCTTCAAACCCGTGAGCCCGGCGATGAGCCGGGTCCGCCCCATCGTGCCGGGACGCCCGTATCACCCTCCGCCCCGCACACGCCCCACGCCGGCCCAGGTCACGATCGCCGCGCTCGGGGAGTGGCTCGCAGAGGGGCGGCCGGTGGCCCCCACACTGGTGGAGCGCCTGCTGGGCGTCAGTCCGCCGGTCGCGGTGCACCTCGCGCTCCGCGCGGAACTCGATCCCGATGCCGCCGCGCCTGCGGAGACGGCCGCCGCCCTTTACGGAGTGCTGCGTGACCTGGTGGAAGTGGCGACCGCGCGGGCCTTCGCACCCGTGTGGTACGAGGACCAGAGCGGCCAGCCTGTGGCCTACGCCGCGATCCCGCTTCTGACCTATCGCGCGCTCCAAGCGCGGCCCACCCCATCGATGAGCGCCGCCGCCGCGCGGGTGGTTGAGGAAGAGGCTCGAGGCGCTGCTCTGGCAGACCTGCAGCGGTCCCTTTTGGCGCGGATCGCCGAGGCAGTGCGGCGGGCGGAGCGGGCCGCCCGAGATGTGCAGACTCAGATGGAGGAGGCCGGTCGCGCCGACCGGTGGCGGCGCTTTGGCGAGTTGCTCCTGGCGTATGCCGCGACGGTGACCCTGGGCGCCGACCGGGTCGCCGTCC
>JANONS010000365.1:0-5700 GCA_031420915.1 Armatimonadota bacterium | reverse complement strand
CTATGGCCTGAAGGGCTACACCAACGACCAGCTCCGGCAGCAGTGGATGTCCACGGCCGTGCCGCTGTGCGATGAACTAGGCATCAAGGTCCCCGCCCATCATGATGCGGAGCGCGGCGAGTACGTGATCGACTGTCCGTTTCCTGCCCGGTTCGATTCGGCCAGGAAGCGGTGGGCGCTCGAGGAGGGAGCCATCACCTGGGACGACGTCCTGGTCCGATGGCGGCAGCGCGGGCCCTCCAACGAGGAGTTTGTGGGCGAGCTCCAGCGGGGCGCCAGGCAGCTCTCGCAGCGGATCGATGCCTGATTCGGCGGCGGCCATGAGCGCGGAGGATGTCAGGCGGGCCCTGGGGGAGGTCCTCGACCCCGAGTATCCGATCAGCATCGTGGACCTGGGGCTGATCCGCGGCATCGAGGTCGAGGGCGGGAGGGTGCGGGTGCGCATGACCTACACGTCGATGGGCTGCCCCTGCATGGACATGATCCAGGATGACGTGCGCGAGCGCCTCCTGCAGCTCCCGGGGGTGGAGCGCGTCGAAATCGAGGTCGTCTGGGAGTCGTGGTCCCGCAAACACATCAGCGACGAGGGGTGGCGGCGCCTGCAACGCGTCGGGGTGGTGTGAGTGCGGACTGAAGAGATCTATGAGGTGTACGCCGCGCGCGCGGAGAAGGGTGAACCCGTGAAGAACGTCGGGGCGGTGCGTGCCAGCAGCCTTCGGGAGGCGGCGGTCTTTGCGCACAAGATGTACGACGAATGGCGCTGGCGGGAGATGTTCGTCGTCCCCCGCCGGACGCTGATTCAGGTCATCCGGCCCGACTGACATGTCCCACGCGTCGCCGCGCTATCTCGTGTTCGCCCGCCGGGAATACAGCGAGTCCCTCACCGTTGTGGGTGTGCTCGAAGCCGCGAGCGGCGACGACCCGGGCGAGCAGGCCAGGGCGCGGTTTGGCGCTGAATGGCTCGAACTTGTGCTGGCGCCCGAGCATGCGGTGTACTGGGTCCTCCAGGAGGGCGAGGGGACGGAGGCGACGGCATGAGCAAGACCTCTGTCGACCTGGAGAATGACCGGGCGCTTGCGGCGCTAGTCAATCTGATCGCCGTCCTCGCCGATACCAAGTACTTTCTGGGCCGGCGCGTCTCCGAGTGGTCGACGGGAGCGCCCTCGCTGGAAGCGGCGGTGGCGGCGGCCGCGATTGCGCAGGAGGAGTTGGGCCACTCCCGCGCGATCTATCCACTGCTGGAGGAACTGCCCTGGCCGGGGCATCCCCTCGCGCTCGAGCGGGAGCAGGATCGCCAGCGGCGGTACTGCGTCCACTTCCTGGATGAGTTCTTCCCCTCGTGGTCCCATGTGGTGGCGGCCTTCGCCTTGATCGACACCGCCGTGAATACGATGTTCGAAGCGCTCGTCGGCGCACGCTACGGGGCGCTGGCCAACCGGGTCCGCCGGGCTCTGGAGGAGGAGCGCTTCCACATGGGCTACGCCGAGAGCCTCATCCGGTCCATCGTCGCGTCCCCCGCGGGCGCGGTATCCTTGCAGGAGCGAGTGGACGAGCTGCTGCCGGAGATGCTCTGCTGGTTCGGGCCCGGCGGGGAGCCCGGCGTTGAGGTGTTGAAGGCGGAGGGAGTGCTCAGCACGACGAACGAGGGGCTGAGGCAGGCCTATCTGGGGCGCGTGGCGCCGCTGCTGTTCGAGGTGGGCATGCGGCTCCCCGTGCGGTGGAACCTGGGGGAGAGCAGATGGGAGTACGACGAGCTTCCGTGGGGCCAGTGGAACCCGCTGCAACGTCGTCTGGAGTGATAGGCGGCGGCGCCCGGGCGCTGTGCCCGTGGTGCGGGTCGGAGCGGGTTGAGCGGATCGCCGCCTTCGGTCCGCAGTTGATCTCCGAGCAGTACATGTGCCTCGACTGCCGGAGTCCTTTTGAGCGCATCCGGCGATGACGGGACCCCGGGCCGGCTAGTCGTGGGGATCCTGATCGCCTTGGGCGAGACGAGGCCGAGCGTCGCGGAGGACTGTTACGTGGCGCCGACGGCGGTGCTCATCGGGGACGTGACCATCGAGCCCGGCGCGAGCGTGTGGTTCGGCGCCGTGCTGCGCGGGGACTTTGATCGTATCGTGGTCGGGGCGGGCAGTTGCATCCAGGACAACGCGGTGGTGCACACCGCGGAGGGCCACCCCACGCTCATCGGACGCAATGTGACCGTGGGGCACCTGGCTACGCTGGAGGCGTGCGTGATCGAGGAGGGGGCGCTCATCGGCATGGGCAGCGTAATCTTGTCCCGGTCGCGCATCGGACACCATGCGATGATCGCCGCGGGCAGTGTCGTCGCAGAAGGCAGCGAGATTCCGCCCGCCGTCCTCGCCGCGGGCGCCCCCGCCGAGGTGAAGAAGCCGCTCGAAGGGAGCTCGGCGGAGTGGGTGGAGATGGCCGCGCGGGAGTACCAGGCGCTGCGGCTGCGGTACCTGCAGAGCGCGCGGATGCTGCATGGCGCCTCCCGGGTGGAGGCGGTCTGACCTGTTCGGAAGAATGCAGTCACAAGGAGGGTGGGGTCGATGGCGATGCTTTTGATCAACGGCGAGCCGGTCCCGGCTCGATCCGGCGAGCAGATGGACGTGATCAATCCGGCGACCGAAGAGATCGTGGGCAGCGTGCCCAAAGCGGGACTGGAGGACGTGGAGGCGGCGGTCTCATCCGCCCGGCGAGCCTTTGACGGCTGGTCGCGGACCGATCCGGAGGAGCGCGCGCGGTTGATCCGGGAAGGCCTGGCCCGGGTGCGGGCGCACCAGCAGGAGATTGCCGAGGCCCTGGTCCGGGAGCAGGGGAAGCCTCTGTTCGAGGCGGTAGGGGAACTCAATCACTTCGTCCACGGGATGGAGTTCTACGCCGATCTCGCCGGCAAAGTCCGGGGGGCGTACGCGCCCCTGCCCTCCACGCTGGGCAGGAGTTTCGGCCTGGTCCTGCGCCGCCCGGTCGGCGTGGTGGCCGCCATCGTGCCGTGGAACTACCCCCTTACGCTGATGGGGACGAAGGTCGGGCCGGCGCTGGTGGCCGGGAATACCGTGGTGGTGAAGCCCGCGAGCACCACGCCGCTGTCCACTATTCAGGTGATCGGCTACCTCAACGACGGCGGGCTGCCGCCGGGCGTGCTGAACGTCATTACGGGCCCAGGCCGCGTCGTGGGGGAGGCGCTGGCAGGACATCCGGAGGTCCGGCGGGTGGCCTTCACGGGGGAGAGTCGAACGGGGCGGCGGATCATGGAGATCGCCGGCCCGCAGTTCAAGCGCGTGACGCTGGAACTGGGAGGCTCCGACCCGGTGATCATCTGCCCCGACGCCGATCTGGACAAAGCGGTGAAGGGTGTGCTGATCGGCCGCTTCTGGAACGCGGGACAGGCCTGCCTGGCCACGAAGCGGGTCTATGCGTTCGAGGAGGTATACGATCAGTTCCTGGAGCGGCTCCTGGCGGGTGTGGCCCGGTACGACCCCGGAGAGGGATGGGTGAAACCCGAAAAGCCCAAGATCCGAATGGGTCCCCTGCACACCGCGCAGCAGCGGGAAGAGATCCAAAGCCAGTTGCGCGACGCCGTGAACGGGGGCGCCAAAGTGGCCTATGGCGGGAAGGTGCCTGACGGCAAGGAGAAAGGATTCTTCTTCACGCCGACCGTCGTCGTGGACGCGCGGCACGACAGCCGCGTCGTGCAGGAGGAGGTCTTCGGCCCGATGCTGCCCGTCTTCAAGGTGAAGACCATCGACGAAGCCATCCGGCTGGGGAACGACTCGGTCTACGGCCTGGGCTCGTCCATCTGGACCTACAACATCAAGTGGATCCACAAGGCCGCTCAGGAACTCGAGACGGGGATGACCTGGGTGAATCAGATCCACTACGGGTATGACGAACTGCCTTTTGGAGGGGTCAAAGCCTCCGGGATCGGACGCGAACACGGTCCCGAAGCGCTCGACTATTACGTCGAAACGAAGTCCATCGTCATCGGAGATCTTGAGTAGGGATATCTTGAGTAGGAGGGAGCCCCATGTCCGTCGAGTTCACCAGAGAAGACGCCGTCGGCACGATCACGCTCAACCGGCCCCCGGCGAATAGCTACGATTACGCGTTCATGGAGGAGCTGCGGCGGGCCGTCGACGCTGCGGGAGAGGATGGCGCGGCGCGCGTGGTGGTCCTGCGCAGCGCCTCCGAGCGGTTCTTCTCCGGTGGCGCCGATATCAAGGCCTTCAGCGACAACTCCCCGGATCGCAACATGGAGATGTGCCGGTTGGCGCACCAGACGTTGGGGAGGATTGCGCAGATCCCCAAAGTCTTCATTGCGCAGATCCAGGGGCATGCGCTGGGCGGAGGACTGGAGATCGCGCTCGCCTGCGACCTGCGGTTCGGCGCGGAGGGCGAGTATCTACTGGGGGTGCCCGAGGTCACGCTGGGGCTGCTGCCTGGCAACGGGGGGACACAGCGGCTCCCCAGGTTGATCGGGTGGAACAAGGCCCTGGATCTCATGGTCACGGGGAGGCGAGTCTCGCCGGCGGAGGCACACCAGATGGGCATCCTCGACCGGCTCTTCCCCCGCGACCAGATCGAGGCAGAGACGCGGAAGTACGCGCAGACGCTGGCGGACGGCGCGTACAAGGCGATCGGGGCGATCAAGCTGGCGGTCCACCAGGGCCGGGACCGGGTGCTGGACGATGGCCTGGCGTTTGAGCGAGAGCTGCTCGACGGCCTCTTCCGCAGCCCGGATAGTCAGGAGGGCGTCCGCGCGTTCATCGAAAAGCGCAAGCCCGCTTTCAACAAGGCTTGATGAGGACGGGCGCGCTAGGATGCGGTCGCCGTCTCGGAGCGGAGGTAGCTGAGCACCGCGCGCTTGCACGATTCACGCAGCTGCGCGTGGAGGCGTTCCCATTCGGGTTCTTGGAGCCACTGGAGCGAGAGCCCATCGATCATGGCGCGGACGACGGAGGCGGCTTCAAAGGTATCCGTGATGCGGAAGGTGCCGTGCTGAATGCCGTGCTCGATGATGTGGGCGTAGACCGCGTTGACACTGTTGCGGAAGGTGGCGCTGAGTGCGTCGAACTGATCGAGGCGGGCGGCGTAACTCAACAGATCGTTAAAGACGAGATAGAAGTCGCGGTTGGCCCGAGGGTCAATGAAGATGGCATCAATCATCGCGATGACTTTGTCTTCGGCGGAGGCGGCCTGAAACACGGCGGTGCGGATGCGGTGGGCGACACGCCCCAGGACCCACCGCATGGCCGAGAGAATCAGGTTCTCCTTCGAGCCGAAGTAGTAGAGTACGGTTCCCTTGCTGACGCCGGCGGCGTCGGCCACGTGGTGGAGGGAGAGACCTCGGACACCCTTCTCGGCCATCACGCGGTAGGTGCTGCGCAGGAGGCGGATGTGCTTGGCGGAAAGGGGTGGCGCCCCGGCCTCGGCGGCGTCCACGGACGTCGCGGCATCCATGGACGTCCCCGGCAGGCGCGGCAGCAGCGCATCCAGGTCCTGCTCCCGCAGGCGCCAGAGGCGGCCCACCTTGACGCCCTGGAGTTTGCCGTCCCTCAGCCAGTTGCGGACGGTCTTCGGGCTGATGGCCAGGTGTTGAGCAGCCTCTTCAGGGGTGAGCAGCCGCGCGTTCATCTCAGCCTCCAACATACGCCAGAGGCATGCCTCGCCACAACTCCGGGGCGGGCTCGGGCCTCA